>NZ_CAUQKJ010000006.1 GCF_963518785.1 uncultured Campylobacter sp. | reverse complement strand
TTGCACTTTACACGCGTTCCAGGCGTGCTCCTTCAACCGCTCGGACACCCATCTAAATTAAAAGTCGCGATTATAGCGAAAATCTAAAATTTTGCCAAATTCTGTTTCGGCGCGCAACCGCTCGTCTTTAAATTTTAAAACGCGGCGCTTGGAATTTCGCCGCAGCGCTTGGAATTCTATCGCGCTGCTTAGAATTTTTTGCAGCGATTAGAATTCCGCCGTACTGCTTGGAATTCTACCGCGCCACGAAGCAGGCCGCTTTGCGCTTCCTAGCCGAGCGCGATTTTATCTTGCTGCGGCTATCTGAAATTTAGACCATTTTTAAAATTTAGATTTGCCGATCGCAGCTCTAAATTCAAAAAGCGCAAGCAGATTTTACTTTCGTATAGTCCGCTTGTGTCGTAAAATTTCGGCGGCGCTTTAAATTTAGGATATTCTGAAATTTCGCGCCGCTCGTAAATTTAAAGCTAATTAAAAATTCTATCCTTCGGGAAGGCGGACATATCGGGCTGCACGTCCTGCTCCGCGCCGATAAGCGCCTTGATTTCGCTATCCTCGATGCTAAAGCCGCCGCCGAGCGCTTTGTAAGCGTTTACCGTCGCGTTTAGCACGTCAAGATCGGTCTGCACTTTGTTTAGCTGCGCGCTAAGTAGGTTTCGCTGCGAATCCAAAAACTCCAGATGGTCGCTGTAGCCCGCCTGATACCTGCTCGAGGCGTTTGAGTAAATTTTGCTCTGCGAAGCGACGAGATCGGCGAGGCTTGCCTGTCTTAATTTGGCGTTTTGCACTCCTATCAGCGCGTCGCGAACGTCGCCGAAAGCGGTTTTAAGCGCTTTGTCGTATGCGATGAAGCTTGCATTTTGCTCTAAATTTGCAAGCTCTACGCGCCTTTTTTGGCGGCCAAAATCAAGTAGCGGCCCTACGAGCGAGCCGCCGATGCTCCATGTGCTCGCACTTGCGGTAAACAGCCTGTCAAACTCGCCGCTTGCATATCCCGCCGAGCCCGTAAGCGAGAAAGTAGGGAAGTAGCCCGCCTTGGCGACGCCCACTAAGAAGTTGCTTGCGCGCAGATTTTCGAGCGAGCTTGCGACATCCGGACGGTGCAGGATCACGTCGCTTGGGATTCCGCTTGGAATCTGCGGCGCGCTAGGCATTTTCGCGGCGATCTGCGGCGCGCCGCGTAAAATTTCATCGTAGCTCTTGCCCGTTAGGATATTTAGTGAGGTCTGCGCCGCGGAGAGCTGATTTTGCACGCTTATGAGGCTTGCCTCGGCACTTTGCACCGCAGCTTTAGCTTGATAAAATACGATCTCGCTAACCGCACCCGCATCGAGCTGCTTTTTGCGGTAGTTTTGCGTATCTTGATAGCTTTTTAGGCTGTCTTTTAAAATTTTCTCCTGCTGCTTTAACGCCAGTAGCGTAAAATAGGTCGTCGCAACCGTGCTAGTAATCGTGTTTTTGGCGGTTTCGTAGTCGTATTTCGTCGCATTAAATTTCGATCGCGCCGAATCTACGCTGTTGCGCACGCGCCCCCAAAGATCGATCTCGTAGCTTAGCACGGCGCCGATCTGATACGCGCCGTGGGAGTTGCGATCGGGCCGGTTGCCGAAATTATTTTGGCGCACCGCGCTGCCGCTTAAATTTACATTCGGCAGGTACTCAAGCTTGCTTAGCCCTAAATTTACCCGCGCGTACTCGACGTTATTCAGCGCGGTTTGCATGTCGGAATTTTGCTCCAGCGCGCTTTGGATAAGGGCGTTTAGCTGCGGATCGTTAAAGCTTTTCCACCACTGCGTGCTAACATTCGTGCTCGCGTAATCCGCCTTAAAGCCGGTCTGCTTTTGCGGCGTAACGGGCTTGAAGTTGCAACCGCAAAGTAAAATTCCAAGCGTCAAGGCGCTTAAAAGAGCATTATTTATTTTCATCGTTCACCTCGTTAGTTTGGACTTTTTTACCGCGTCTATCAAGCCAAGCGTTGAAGCTTTCGAGCAGGTAGAAAAATAGCGGCACGAAAAAGATCGCGATCGTAGATGCTGCGAGCATTCCGCCTACTACGCCGGTTCCTAGTGCGTGGCGGCTGGCAGCGCCAGCGCCGGTGGCGATAACCATCGGAAGCACGCCGAGGCCGAACGCAAGGCTCGTCATAACGATAGGGCGGAACCTCATCCTGGCGGCCTCTACAGCAGCTTCAGCGATAGGGCGGTGGTTGTTTAGGTGCTCGTTCATCGCAAATTCCACGATCAAAATCGCATTTTTCGCCGCCAGACCGATTAGAAGCAAAAGTCCGATCTGAAAATATATGTCGTTATTCAGCCCGCGGAAATATGTAAATACGAGCGCGCCGAATACCGAAAACGGCACGGCGGTAAGCACGGCAAGCGGCATGAGCCACCTTTCGTATTGAGCCGCCAGGATCAAAAACACGAAGATCATTCCAAATACGAATGCCTGCGCGCCCTTGCCCGTCTCGCTGACCTCTTGATACGCGGAGCCCGCCCAGCCGATCGAATATCCGCTAGGAAGCTCCTCTTTTATAACCTCTTGTATCGCTGCAATCGCCTGACCCGAGGTATAACCCGTATTTGGCTCGCCCATAATCTGCGCTGCTGGGAAGGCGTTAAATCTATTAACGGAATCAGGACCCAGCGAGCGCTCAAGTCTCACTAAAGAATTTAACGGTATAAGATCGCCACTAGCGCTGCGGACGTAGAGCGATTTTAGATCGTTAGGATCGTCTCTGTAGTTTTGTGTAGCGCGGATATAGACCTTAAACGTGCGACCCATAAGGTTAAAGTCGTTGATGTAATACTGCCCGATGGTAGAATTTAGCACGGTAAAAATGTCGGCTATCTTAACGCCTAGCATCTTTACCTTCTCTTTATCGACGTAGAGCTTATACTGCGGGAAATCGGTATCCAGCGTCGTTCGCACGAGTTTTAAAGCGGGATGTTGGTTAGCTTTGGCGGTTACGCGATCCATATCGGCGCGAATTTCATCGTAGCTCTTGCCCGTCGTACTTTGCGCGTAGAGCTCAAATCCGCCCGTAAGCGAAAGCCCCATAATAGGAGGCGGCGTAACGACGTAAGTCATCGAGTTGCGATCCGCGCCGTAGAGCTGCCCGTTTAGCGCGGCAGCTATGGCGAAGTTGGAATTTTCATCGCCGGGGCGCTCCTTCCAGTCTTTTAGCTTCATAAAAAAAGCTCCCGCATTTTCTCTAAGCGCTCCGGCTAGCATATCGTATCCCGTAATTTGGGTTATATCTTTTACGTTTGGATACTTTTTAGCGATGCTTGCGATGAAATCCTGATCGGCTTCCGTCCTAGGTAGAGTAGATGCCGAGGGAAGCGTAGTCATCGCCATAATCGAGCCTTTGTCCTCGTTAGGCACCAGACCGCTAGGAGTGAGCACAAGAAGTTTCACCATCGCATAGATGATGATGCCTACAAAAACGAGGCTGATTAGTACGTGGCGAAGAACCATACCGACGCCTGCGGCGTAAATTTTGGTCGAAGCGCTAAAAAGATTATTAAACCATCTTATAAAGAAAAAAGGCTCAGATTCCTTTTTTTGCAAGATTAGAGCGCAAAGTGCGGGCGTTAGCGTAAGGGCTACGAAGCCTGAAAAACATACCGAGGCTACGAGCGTTAATGCAAATTGCCTCTGCATAACCCCAGTAAAGCCTTCCATAAACGCAACCGGCACGAAAACCGCCGAAAGCACGAGCACGATAGAGATGACGGGCGCTACGATCTCGCCCATCGCCTTCGTGGTAGCCTCTTTGACGCTAAGATCCGGCTCTTCGTGTAAAATTCTCTCTACGTTTTCGATCACGATAATGGCGTCGTCCACGACGATGCCGATAGCTAAAATAAGCGCGAAAAGAGTGATTAAATTTATTGAAAATCCGAAGGCATAAATTCCGATAAACGCGCCGCAGATCGATACGGGCGCAGCAAGCGTCGGAATGATCGTCGCTCTAAGGTTCCCTAAGAACATATACATAACGACGATGACGAGAATTAGCGCTTCAATGAAAGTATGAATGACCTCTTCGATCGAGACTTTTACGAAGCTCGTCGTATCGTAGGCGACGTCGTAGGTCAGCTCGCCTGGGAAATTTGGTTTAAGCTCGTCTATGCGCTTATTTACCGCTTCAACTACGGCTAGGGCGTTGGCACCACTTTGCATGAAGATAAGCATAGGCACCATCTCTTTACCGTTAAATTTCGCCGAGATATTGTAGCTTGCGCCGCCAAGTTTGACCTCGGCGACATCTTTTACGCGCAAGAAATTTCCATCTTTTTGCGCGCGTATGATGATATTTTCAAACTCTTCGACGGTTTTTAAACGACCCTCAGGCTTGATCGCATATACGTAGGGATTGCCTAAGTTCATCGGCTGCTCGCCCATCTTACCCGCGGCGTATTGGCTATTTTGTTCGCTTATTGCGGCGATTATCTCGGCGGTCGTAACGTTAAATTTCTTAAGCAGCTCAGGCTTAACCCAGATTCTCATAGCATAGTCTTTCGTACCCAGCGCTTGAGCTTCGCCGACGCCCGGCACGCGCTTTAGCTCATCTACGACATTGATAGCTACGTAGTTTTGCATCTCTACGACGTCCATCTGTTCGCTAGGATCGTAAAACGCAAGCACTTCCAGCATCGTACTGCTACGCTCGGTAACGGTTACGCCGTACCTACGCACTTCGTCGGGAAGTAGCGTAAGAGCTGGCGTGACGCGGTTGTTTACATTGACTTTCGCATCTGCTGGATTTGTGCCGATTTGAAAATATACGTTGATACGAACGTCGCCGGAGGAGCTTGCCGAGCTTTCCATATAGATCATATTTTCAACGCCATTGATTGCGTTTTCAAGAGGGGCTGCGACGACGTCGGCGATCGTCTGCGCATCCGCGCCGCTATACGTAGCGCTTACGACGATTTGTGGCGGCGTGAGCTGCGGATACTCCTCGACGGAGGAATTTTTAAGAGCCAAAACGCCCGCGATTACGATTATGATCGAAACGACGCAGGCAAAAACGGGACGGTTGATGAAAAATTTAGAAAACATTATTTCCCGCTTTCCGCATTGCTCTGAGACGGTTGCTCGTTAGGCTGTCCCGCTACGTAAGGATCGGCGCTTGCGGGTACCGGAGTGACCTTGGAGCCCACGTTGATCTTTTTAAAATTATCCAAAATGATCTGATCGCCGTCTTGCAGTCCGCTTGAGATCGTCGCAGTGCGGGTATCTTGCGCCGCGATTTTGACCACTTTTTTTGCTACCTTTCCGTCTTGCACGACGTAGACTATGGTGTTGCTAAGATCTTGCTTGAGCGCAACTTGCGGAATTTTAAAGCCGTTTTTCTGATAAAAGCCCTCGACGCTTACTTTGGTAAAAATTCCAGGGCGAATTTCTAAGTTTGGATTTGGAATTTGCGCTTTGGCGCTGACGGAGGCGGTGTTTGTGTTGATGACGCTATCGATGAAGCTTAGCGTGCCGTTGTAGTCCTTGCCGCCGAGATTTATGCTTACCTGACGACCCAGTTGCTTCCACTGCCCGTTTTTTAAATTTGTATCAAGCTCCAGTCTATCGACGTCTGCGATGCCGAATTCCACGTCGATCGGATCAAATTTGCTAAGGCGCACCAGATCCTCGCCCACGTTTACGTACGCGCCCACGTCCTTTTGCGTATCGCCCGCCATGCCGTCAAAAGGCGCGGTCACAAGCGAGTGGTCAAGATCGATCTTAGCGCTTTTAAAATTTGCTTCGGCTACCATAAATGCCGCTTTTGCGGTGTCGAAGTCCTTTTGAGAGATCGTGTTGCCGGCTTTTAGCGCCTTGGCTCTTTTGTAGTCCGCCGAGGCACTTTGAAGAGTAGCGTTTGCGCTGTCAAACACCGCTTGGTAGCGCGAGCGGTCGATCTCGTAGAGCACGTCGCCCTTTTTGATGCTATGACCAGGCTCGAAAAGCTGCTTTTCGATGGTGCCCGAAACCTGCGGTTTTAGCATTATCTCAAGCTCGCTTACGGTCTGCCCGTTAAATTTTAAAATTATCGGCACGTCGGCGGATTTTGCCGTAAATACGCCTACCGGCAGCGCAGGCGTCTCGCCGCCTTGCTTCGCGCCGCTTTCCTCCTTTTTTTCAAAATAGGAGCAGCCAGAAATCAAAAACGCTGCGAAAATCAAACTAGCGACTTTTTTCATGTAAATTCCTCTATTTGGGTTAAAATTTTGTATTTGTAATAGTTATTACGAATAAATTATAAATTATAATAAAAACTATATAAATAAAACTTAAATTTAGCCCGTAAAATAATATATCGGACGGAATTATAGCGGAATTTCGATATAATCGCGCTAAAATTTTAAAGGCTTTTTATGAGAAAAATTCTTACTATCGCGGGTTCTGATAGTGGCGGCGGCGCGGGCATTCAAGCCGATATCAAGACGATAAGCGCGCACAAGATGTTTGCTATGAGCGCTATTACGGCGCTTACGGCGCAAAATTCGCGTGGCGTATTCGGCGTGCTGGACATTTCGCCAGATTTTGTGGAGGCGCAGCTCGATGCGATTTTTAGCGACATCTTTCCGGACGCCGTTAAAATCGGAATGATCTCCAATGAAAGGGTTGCCGAAACCATTGCAAAGAGCCTGAGCAAGCACGGCGCGAAAAATGTCGTCTTAGATCCCGTGATGGTAGCCACCAGCGGCGGAGTTTTGATGAAGCAAAGCGCGCTGCATGCGCTAAAATACAAGCTCGCCCCCGCCGCGGAGATCATCACGCCTAACGTGCGCGAGGCCGAGGTTTTGGCGGAGATGAAAATTTCAGGCTTAGCCGATATGCGAGCCGCGGCAGTTAAAATCTCGCAGTTTTTCGGTGGCGCGATTTTGATCAAAGGCGGCGATCTTGCCGGTGCGAGTGAGACTTGCGGCGCAGCGGGAGCGGATACGGCGCGAAATTTTAAAGCTTTTGGGCGCGAGATGGGCGAAAACGGGGCGCTCAAAAATTCTGCGGGTTTGACGGAGCGTCCGAATTTTGCGAGTGAAAACTTTACTAGCGAATGCAAAAATTTAACTGCGAGCGCGGAGCCCTCTTTTGAACAAAATTTATCCGCAGCCTCCCTAGGCGCTGGTTTTAAACCGAGCGGCGAGGGAGGGGATTTGACAAATTTAGCGATCGATATTTTGTACGAAAACGGCAAATTTCATGAGTTTTCCGCATCCAAAGTAGCTACGAAAAACACCCACGGTACGGGCTGCACGCTCTCAAGCGCGATCGCGTGCGCGCTGGCGGCGGGGCTTAGCCTGCCCGCAGCCATCGTCCATGCCAAGGGCTTCGTGCGCAGGGCGCTGGGCTGGGGTGAGCAGATCGGGCACGGATGCGGCGCAATAGATCATTATTTTACGGTCCAAGATCCCTTCGGCGCGGACTTTGACGGATCTTGCGCGAACGAAATCAAAATCGTCTCTCGAGACTAAAATTTCAAGCGCTCGTTGAAATCCCCGCATTCGTAAAATTCCAAAATTCCGCTGCTATTAAATTTAACCTAGCGGCACAAAATTATATACAAATGGTTCATTGCGGCTTGTTATAAATGATGAGATTACGTGGCTAAAAAGCGTGTTGCGGGAGTAGTGCGCTTAAAATTTTAGTTGATTTTCAGGCATCATAATCCGCGTAGAATTTTAAAGAATTTTTGAATTTTATTGTAGGGTTCGCGTTGCAAGTTAGGGCTTTCCTTATTTGCCTTATGCTATAGCCCTGCTTCGTGGCATTGTTAAATTTGCGTTATTTCTTATAGGTCTTTATACGCGAAAAAAGTGGATTATAAATATAAGCTAGTCATGCACTCACTGCTCACGTTACTACCTGCCTTCGCCCCTTCAAGGTAGATGCATCATTGTATGCCGACCATTGCGCTATACTTGCTGCAGTATTGCGACACCGCTGCAAACTTGCGATCCACGCCTGTCGACTCATATTCGCTGAGCTTGCTAAAATTCCAAATTTTCTAGCAAAAGAGTTATAATGGCTAAAATTACGTAAATTTAGGAATTTAAAATGCGCTGCAAAAAAGGACTACTACTCTTAATCATCGCCTCGGGGACAATCTCTGCCGCAGATAACTGGATCGCATCGCTACTACTACCTAGCATCGCAGATACGTTTGGGGTGCAGGTAAGCGCTGCCTCCGCAGTTTTGACGGCATATCTGATCCCCTATGGCTTACTTCAGCCGGTTTACGGACATCTTAGCGATCGCTACGGCAGAGGTAAAATTTTAATCTTATTAATGCTTTTTTTGGCGATATTTACGCTTCTTTGCTCCACTGCAAAAAGTCTAGCGTGGCTTGTTTTATTTCGTTTTTGCACGGGATGCGCGGCGGCGGGTATAATCGCCGTCTGCCTCGGCGTTATAGGCGATGCATATGACGATAAGGATAGACAAAAAATCGTAGCGATATTTCTAGGCTCGGTATTTTTAGGGCAGGGGCTGAGTGCGGCTTTAGGTGGATGGGCGGTGGCTAGATTTTCTTGGAGGGAGATATTTTTAGCCTTTTCTGCGCTGTCTGCGGTATCTTTCGTATCACTATTTACGCTAAATTTCAAAGACGCTCCGAAAAGCAAAGGCGAGAGCTTCATAAAATCCCTAGCCAGCTTGCGCGGCGATGCTGCGCTTTTGAGAAGCTATTTTTTGGCTTTATGTAACGGCGTAATTGTGCTCGGGGCGTATTCATTCATAGGCGCTTATCTGCTTAAAAAGCTGGGCTTGAGCTCAAATTTTGCCGGAGCCTGCCTTATGCTTTACGGCGTCGCTTGCTTTTTTGCAGGAAACGCTGCTAGATATTTAAAAGAGAAGTTGCCGCCAAAAGAAATTCTATCCCTCGGCTTTTCGGCGTCCGCTTCTGCGCTGTGCCTTTTGGCGAGTTGCTTCGTTGCCACTGGATATGTAGGGACGTTTTTGCTGGGATTTGGCTATGTTTGCGCGCAGTCCGTCCTAGCAAGCGCAGCGCTTCGTTGCGGCTCCGCCAAAGGTCTATCCTCTGGGATCATAGGCACGGCGATATTTTTCGGAGGTGGTATCGGTACTGCCGTAGGTGGCAAGGCGCTTGAATATTTAAGCTACCAAGGGCTATTTTGCGGCTTTGCTGCGTTAGCCGCCGCGCTGCTGATTTTTTACCGTGCAAGCTTTAAGGGCACGCGTGAAATTTAATGCTCTGCAACAATAGCAGAATTTAAAATTAAGCATACTTCGCCGCCGCTTTTTCAGCTTCCGTGGTATGAGCACGTTTCGGAATTTTTCGGGTACGTGGTTTGGTTTTGGGCGATCGAAGTATTCCGCCGCGATCTACGAAATCGCGTAACGGGTGAGCCCGATCCCGCGGACCGCTCGGGCGCTTCGCTCTTCTAGCTAAATTTGGGATTCCGCCCCGTTTAGTGCGGAATCCCATCATTTTTTATAAACGCAGTAAAATCACGATAAATTTTTATGTTAGAATTACCATTAATAAAATTTCAAAAGGAGCGGCAATGAAAGAGAAAATTTTAGTTGCGGCCTTTACGGCTGCCTTGGGCTTACAGGGGGCGCTTGCGAGCGATTTTGACGAGCGGGCTTGCGCGACGCTAAAGGGCACGAAAATTTACGATACAAAGATCAGTGAAGCGATCTGGAATCAAAGCGGCGAAATCAGCGCCGATAAGATGTCTGCGCTAACCGGCGGAGCCAAAAAGACGCTAAAAGCCGCGCCGCACTGCATAATTCACGGCGAGATAGCCTCGCGCACGGGCTCGGACGGCAAGCATTACGGCATAAAATTTGAGCTGCGCTTGCCAGGCGACTGGAACGGCAAGCTGTTATTTCAGGGCGGAGGCGGTCTGGACGGCTTCGTAGCGCCGGCTCTTGGCGCCGTGCCTATCCGCACTAGCAGCGCAACGCCTGCGCTTATGAGGGGCTATGCGGTCGTTACGACCGACTCGGGACATCCTACGCCTACGCCCGAGTTTGGACTTGAGCAGCAGGCGCGGCTAGACTATGCCTATCAGGCTATCGGCAAGGTCGCGAGCGTCTCAAAGCAGCTAGTTTTTGCAGCGTATAAAAAAGCGCCCGCGCACAGCTACTTTATGGGCTGCTCAAACGGCGGGCGCTCGGCTCTGATGGCGGCGCAGAGGTATCCGCTGGAATTTGACGGCGTAATCGCGGCAAATCCGGGTTTTAGGCTTTCGCGCGCGGCGATCGCGGAGCAGTGGGATAACCGGCAGCTTATGAAGATCGCGCCTAAAAACGCCGCTGGGGATAAAATTTTCGCAAACGCCCTTACGCAGGAAGATTTGGATAAGCTAAGCAAGGCGGTTTTAGATAAATGCGATGCGCTAGACGGCCTAAAAGACGGAATCATCGGCGCTTGGGAAAGTTGTAAATTTGATCCTAGCGGACTTGATCTGCCCAAAGATAAAATTTCTGCGATAAAGACGATATTTGACGGCGCAAAAAACAGCAAGGGCGAGCAAATTTACAGCGGCTGGTTTTACGACGCGGGGGTAAATCAGCCCGGCTGGCGCATGTGGAAGCTAGGCGACTCGCAAACGGCAGAGCCAAATGCTAGAAATATCGTACTCTCGAAGGGTTCGATGAATTATTATTTCTTGACGCCGCCGCAACCGGAGTTTGATCTGATGAACTTTGATTTCGATAAGGACGTAGAGCGAACATTCGAAACCGCGGCGATAAACGATGCGATTTCGACCAAGCTTGATAGCTTCCGCGCTAACGGCGGTAAACTCATCATCGTAACGGGCGTCTCTGATCCCGTATTTTCGGCGATGGATCAGCGCGATTGGTTTAAAAAGCTAGTGGAAACCAACGCGAACGCGGACGAATTTGCGCGATTTTTTGCATTGCCTGGGATGAATCACTGCGGCGGCGGTAACGGCATCGATGACGTCGATCCGCTAAGCGCGCTTGAAGCGTGGCGCGAGCAGGGAACGGCTCCATCTAGCCTGCTAGGCAAAAGCACGAGCCGTGCCGGTAAGCAGATACCTATCTGCGCGTATCCAAAAGTGGCTACCTACGTAGGCGGCGACGAAAATAGCGCGAGTAGCTTTGAGTGCAGATAAAATTTATTTAAAGGAGTAAAGATGAGAGGTAAAATTTTAATCGTGGCCTTTGCGGCGGCGTTTTTGTGCGGCTGCGCGGCGCATGATACAAAGCCAGGCAAGGAGGCAAGCGCAATGGATAAGAGGGGCGAAAGCGCGGCTGCGGACTGCGGCGCTAGTGAGGGCGTCTGCAAGGTGCCTGCCGTGCAGGAGCCGATGGTAGGCGGCGGCATGGACGAGCACGGCTGCTTGATCGCCGCAGGGCAGAGCTTTTCAAAGATCAAGAATGGCTGCGTGCAGGTTTTTGACGTCGCGGACGTGAGGCTAGACGATCCGGATAACGCCGCGCTTGCGATCTACGGGATATTTTCCGCGGATAAAAGCAGGGTGGAAATTTTTTGGGCGAGCTTGCCGCAGAGCGAAATTTTAAGCAAAGTTAAGGGCGGCTACTACGTCTCGAAAGACGGAAAAATTTTACTGCTAAAAACAAAAAGCGGCAAGGGCTATAAGATCCGCAGAAAATAGCGGGTGAAATTTCAAGCCCGCTAAATTTCGCGCGCCGTGAAAGAATTTAACCCAAACGCACCAGGACTTAGGCCTGCTCAGCAGGCTAAGACATAAATTTAGAGCAAATTAATACCGAGCCGATTCGGTTATTTGCGGTATCTGCCGCCGATGAAATTTAATCAAAGGAGCAAAAATGAGAAAAACGGCTTTGGTCGTGGCGCGACGGGAGCGGTCGGGTGCGAGATCGTGCGAGGGCTTTGCGAAAGCCAAAACTACGACAAGATCGTCGTCTGGGCGCGTAGGGAGCTAAAGTTTAGCCACGAAAAACTTGAGGTGCAGATCGTAATTTAGATAAGATCAAAGAGATAGAGCCGTGCGACATAGACGAGATTTTCTGCGCGCTGGGCACGACGATGAAGCAAGCCGGTAGCCGCGGGCAGTTTTACAAAGTGGATGTGAACTACCCCGTAAATACCGCAAAATGGGGCATCGCCGCGGGCGCTCGCCGTTTCGTGCTTATCTCCGCCTACGGCGCGGACGAACGGTCGAGATTTTTCTACATGAGAGCAAAGGGCAAGGCCGAGAAAAAGATCGCCGAGCTGGGCTTTGAAAGCCTGCAAATCGCTAGGCTGCCCGCGATAAAAAGCGAGCGTAACGAGTTGCGACTCAGCGAGCTCTTGTACGATCTGGCTGTTCGGGCTTTTGCCGAAGGGGATCTTGACGAACTACCGCCCGATGAGCGCGCAAAATATCGCCGTCGTCGTCATCGCCGCCGCGCAAACGCAGAGCAAAGGCGTGCAAATTTATCATCCAAAAGAGTTTGCGTAGCAGCTCGAATTTGAGGGGCTTGCAGGATTAGGCAAAATTTGCAAGCCCTCGCCTCGTAAATTTAAATTTATCCCGGGATAATCAAATTTGCGCGCTTGCCTCAACGAGCGTTTAAATTTACAGCTACCTAAAAGCAAAATTTGATAGAAATTTGGAGCTTTGACCTCAGTGCGCGTCGCCGTTTTTGTGCGTTTATAGTTCTCTGCGCGAGGGCTCAAATTTAGCGTGGAAAAAGCTCGCGCTAAAAATCTCCAAGACCGACAAAATAGCCAAAAATAGCGACAAACCCGCAAAGAGCCCGTAAATAGGCGCTTTTGTAGCGAGTATAAAACGAGCCGTTTTCTATGTAATATATTTTACAAATTTACATTATCTATTTATAAAGCCAACGTATAATCACGCAAAAAAATATAAAGGAGCATACTTATGAAGTATACGGGAACTACGTATAGGCCGCCTTACGAGGCTAACTCTTTGCTGGTGCAGGCGACTTAGGGCTGTAGTCACAATCGCTGCGCATTTTGCACGATGTACCACGACGTCCCGTTTGCGGTCGAATCGATCGAGCAAATATAGCGCGATTTGCTCGAGGCTAGGCGCTATAATCCCTTCGTCAGGCGCATTTTTTTGCTAAACGGCGACGCTTTTTCGCTGGATTACGAGACGCTTAGCGCCATAGGCGAGAAAGCGATCCAAATTTTCCCCGAGGTCGAGGCCATCGCCTCTTACGCGACGATCACGGGCATCACCAAAAAGAGCGACGAGGAGCTGCAAAATTTGCGCAAGCTTAGATTTAACGGTATGAATATCGGGCTCGAGTCGGGTCATACGCAGACCCTTAAACTGCTTAAAAAAGGCTACGATGCCGACGAGGCCAAGGCGCCTGCTTAGGTTAGGCTAAAAAAATTCGGTTACGACTTTTGCCTAAATATCATCGTCGTCGGCGGCGGGATGCAGTTTTCAAAAGAGCACATCGACGAAAGCGCGAAGCTCATAAACGAGGTGCAGCCTTGGATGGTTTTTCTCATGACCTTGTTTCTGGCTAAAGGAAGCGCGCTTTATAGCGTCGCACAAAAGGGTAAATTTACCGAAAATACCGCAGGCGAGAATCTGCTGGAGGAAATGCGCCTAATCGAAGCGCTCGAGCTAAAAGACACGCAGATACTGGGGATGCACCCTAGCAACTCCGTACCCCTCGCGGGAAGGCTACCGCAGGATAAGGACAGGCTGCTGGCGGCGCTAGAAAAAGGCATAAAAGCTAGGAGCGAGGAGTTTTTTCCTCTCGCCCGCAAAGAGGCGCCGAGGGCAGGTACATTAGCTAAAAATTTAAAGGAAAAGAATATGAAAAATTTTAATCAATCGACGAAACTGTGCGAAATTTTGGGCGTCAGCTTGCCTATCGTGCAGGCTCCGATGAATAACGTAACAAATGCCGCATTGGTAGCTGCCGTATCAAATGCCGGCGGAATGGGCGTGCTGGGGCCAAATGCCGGCAGAGACTCTGAAAATTTAAACACGAAAGAGCGATATAAACGAGAATTTGAACGTATAAAGTCGCTAACTAATAAGCCTTACGGCGTAAATATCGTTTGTCGAAACGATAATGACAAAAAATATGCGCTAAAGGTTATGGAAACGGCATTTGAGGCTGGTGTAAAGGCGTTTTTCTTTGTCGGCATAGCGGAAACGGAGCTATTTAAATTTATAAAAGATAACGGCGGAGTTTTGGTGCATAGAGCGCTTACGCCAAGCGCAAATTCGGCTCGCGCGGCACAAGAAGAGGGCGCAGATATTATAATTGCCACGGGATACGATGAAGGAGGAGTGGGCCCGCAAAATAAAATAGGTACTTTTAGCATCGTGCCGATCATCGCCGATGCCGTGAGCGTGCCTGTGATGGCTGCGGGCGGGATAAACGACATTAGAGGCGTACGAGCAGCCTTTGCGCTTGGGGCTAGCGGTGTTTACGTGGGTACTAGATTTATCGCTAGTACCGAGTGCCAGGCAGCGCAACCGGCAAAAGAGAGCATCGTATCTATGGGCTCTAGCGAGCTGTTTTTTGTTTCGGACTATCAACGCGTAGTGCCGAGTAAATTTGCCAAGGAGCTAAACGCAATGTATCTAAACGGCGACAAGGAAGTAGTGGCGCAAAAAATCGAGCGACTAAATCCGCTAAGGCTCGCAATGATAGATGGCGATATAGAAAATGGCATAATATACGTAAATTCTGGTATTAGCCTAATAAAAGAGATAAAAAGCGCCAAAAAAATCGTCGGCGAGCTTATGGCCGATTTTGTTTAATAAGATGGATAAATTTGCCAAATTTAGGCTATTATCGGCAAAAAATAAAATTTAAATTTTATCAAACCAAAGGAGAAAAAATGTCACTAAAACCTGTCGAACTTCACAAAGCGTATCGCCTCATAAATCACGGGCCGACCGTCATGGTCTCGGCCGAATTTGACGGCGTGCGGGACGTCATGAGCGCGTCATGGGTCTGCCCTCTGGACTACGACAAGCTAACGGCCGTCATAGGTGCTAGCTCTTTTACCCGCTCGCTTTTTGAAAAGAGCGGCAAATTTGCCGTGCAGGTGCCTTTAGTCTCGCAGGCGCAATTCGTCGCCAAGATGGGCACGACAAGTATGCGAGGGGGCGCGGGCAAGCTTGAGGGCGTGGAGATGTTTTACGAGCGGGACGTGCCGATGGTGCGGGGCTGCGCGGCGCTTCGCACTCGCATCATCTCTGGGTGCGAAAGAGAGCTCGCTAAGCTTTTATCTGCGCGCCAAAGAGCAGGTTGAGCGATGCGCGAGCGAGCTTGGTTTTGATAGCCTTCAGATCGTCCGTCCGCCGTTAATCTTGGGCGAGAGGTCGGATGCTCGCCCGCTAGAACGGCTTGCGGCGGCGGTTTTTAAACTGCTGCCCGCCTGCGTGTTCGGCAAATTTAGACCGCTTAGCGGCGCAAGTAGTGTGCGCTGCGAGCGTGATTTTTAGCTTCAAATCCTATAAAAATTCACTCATTTTTTCTCTTTATTTTGTTTGATCTCCTCAAGACTTAGACCGCTTTTACCGATACTGTCCATACCAAGCGTTTCGATCATCACGAGTATTGCGGCTGGGTCTTTGCCTAATACGCGTGCTAGCGAGTCCGTAATCTCGGCGATGATTTGCTTTTTTTGCTCTTTTGTAGGCTCCGGAGCGGCTACTTTTATATTTACGAATGGCATTTTCTCTCCTTAAATTTGATAAAGCAGGGCTAATTATATCAAATTTTAGACTGTTACCCGTCTCGCTTGCGTTCTAAAATTTAAGTAGATATATTAGAATTTAACTTTAAATTTGATTTAAAGCTAGTATGATTATTATGTGATTCGGTAGTAGTAAAATTTGATAAATTTACCCAAAAGGAGCGAATATGCGTAAGAATTTTTTCGGTTCTATCGTTTTGGCTGCGGCCTTGGCAAGCGGTGCGTTTATAGCGGTGCCGCAGACGGCGAGTGCGGGCGTTTTGGCGCATCAGGTAAAAACCCAAGGCGAGCTTGGCTCGGTGTTTATCAACCCCTACGACGTGGCGCCTTTAACCGCCGTCATCGATAGGGCGGGCAAGGACATCAAGGATATCCGCGTGCGGGTGCTGGGCAAACCGGGCGGCGGCATCGACATCTCATATAACGTCTCCGAGCATGCGCTATTGACGCACGACGGCGTGCCGATCTGGGGGCTGTATCCGGACTATCTAAACGAGGTTGAGGTGAGCTACGTTTTTAACGGCGAAAAGAAGGTCGAAAAGTATAAAATTTACGCTCAGCCGATCGTGACGTATAGCCGTGATTATAGATTTAGCCATATGCAAAAGATGAAGGTCAAAAAGGTCGATCCTGCCTTTAAAAACAGGCTCTACCTCATCAATAACACCATCACGAGCGTTTATAAGCCGCTTGATTGGAAAAACGGGGGTGCCGCTAGCTGGAATGATTTCACCGAAAATTTCGTCGTCGATACGCAGGGCGAGGTCAGATGGTATCTAGATTATCAGAAATTTTACGACCGCAGCGAACGCAGAGTGATGGACGGCGGCATGATGATGGGCTTTCACCAGCTGCCAAACGGCGATCTGAGCTGGGGTATGGCGCAGCGATATATGCGCTACGACATGATGGGTAAGGAGGTGTATAACCGCGAGCTGCCGCGCGGCTACATCGACCTTAGCCACGAAGTGATGCCGCTTAAGGGCGATCATCTGCTGCTTCGCGTCGGTAGATACAACTACCATCATCCTGACGGCAGAATTTCGCACACGATCAGAGATCACATCATCGAAGTGGACGGCAGCGGCAAGGTCGTGGACGAGTGGGATCTGAATGAAATTTTCGGCAAAAACGTTTACCGTAGCAACCTCATCAAGGCTCTTGACGCTCGCGCCGTATGCCTAAATATCGACATGGACGCCAAAGAGATCAAAATCAGCGACGATCTGCCTTTCGGCGACGTGACCTCGACCGGCACGGGACGCAACTGGGCGCACGCAAACTCGATCTCATACGATCCTAGCGACGACGGCATCATCCTCTCGCTTCGCCACCAAGGCATCGTTAAGATCGGCCGTGACAAAAAGGTAAAATGGATCCTCGCAAGCCCTGAGGGCTGGAGCGCGGACTTTAAAGAAAAAGTGCTAGTGCCCGTGGATAAAAACGGCAACAAGATCAAATGCGAAAACTCAAAATGCGAGGGCGATTTCGACTGGTCGTGGACGCAGCACACCGCGTGGCTCACTCCGCGCTACGACAACAAGGGCAGCGTAAAGCATATAAGCGTATTTGACAACGGCGACGGTCGCGGCATGGAGCAGCCTGCGCTAAAAGAGCAAAAATACTCACGCGCGGTCGAGTACAAGATCGACGAGAAAAAGGGCACAGTCGAGCAGACGTGGGAATTTGGCAAGGAGCGCGGATTTGACTTCTACAGCGCGGTTACTAGCGTCGTGGAGTGGCAAAAGGATAAAAGCACGTACTTCATCTCAAGCTCGAACGTCTATCTGTTAAAGCCCGATAAGACGATCAAAATGGTGCTAGTGGAGATCGATCCGAAAACAAACGACGTCAAATTTGAGATGGACGTGGAGTCCGCGTCTAGAGACGACGTGGCATACCGCGCGATGGTGATCGATCCGAATATCTTTGATTATTAAAATTTCGCGGTGGGTTGGAATTTGGCTTTTAAATTCCACCTGTCGCTTTGGTGCGGATAGAATTTTACGACTTAAGCGCGAAATTTTAAATTTTTATATAAGATGAATTTTTTTAGCAAAGGAGCTAAAATGGAATTTGTAAGCTTAAATGACGGCAATAAGATGCCGATTTTAGGATTTGGCGTATTTCAGGTAGATCCGAAAGAGACGCAAAGATGCGTTGAGGATGCGATCTCGGTCGGCTACCGCAGCATCGATACGGCAAAGGCGTATTTCAATGAAGAAAGCGTGGGCGCAGCAATTAAGACGGCTCTCGCAGGTGGGTTAAAGCGCGAGGAGCTGTTTATCACTACTAAGCTTTGGATTAACGATGCGGGCGAAAAACAAGCGCTAAAAGCCTTTGATGCGTCGATGAAAAAGCTAGGGCTTGATTATCTCGATCTGTATCTCATCCATCAGCCATATAGCGACACCTACGGCGCGTGGCGAGCGATGAAACGTTTGCGCGATGAGGGCCTTGTTCGTTCTATCGGCGTTAGCAACTTCTACGCCGATCGGATCGTCGATCTGTGCGAAAACAGCGGCGTCATTCCTGCCGTAAATCAGCTTGAGTGTCATCCATTTTTTCAGCGTGAAGCGTTAAAGCGCACGCTTGAGGATTACGGCATAGCGTTTGGGTCGTGGGCTAGCTTCGCCGAGGGCAAAAACGATATATTTAAAAACGCCGTACTAAGCGGTATCGGTGAAAAATACGGCAAAAGCTCGGCTCAAGTTATTTTGCGCTGGTTAATTCAGCGCGGCATCGTCGTCATTCCAAAAAGCGTTAAAATCGAGCGAATGAAGCAAAATTTCAATATTTTTGATTTTACGCTTTCGCCAGAGGATATGGCTGCTATCGCTGCGCTGGATACGGATAAGACGCTATTTTCCGACCACGCAGATCCTGAGCGCGTAAAATGGATAATACATGCCTTTGATAAGTAAAATTTATTGAATTAAAGCGGATTGCATACTTTAAAATTAAGCCGCGAGCGTGCAATCCTTGCTATTAAATTTGAGCTTGAGCGAGATTGGAGATAGAGCTTGTGGCGATAAATTAACTTACTTGCTCAAGCGGCGTGATGGCGTAGCCTGCTATTTTATATATTTTCTGTGGGAAGCCGCCTTGCCTTTGTCCGCTTTAATCTCAAATTTACCCTTTATTTTATACAATCTTTGAAATTTACCGCAAAGGAATTTTATGAAAATTGCTAAATTTTTAAGAATTTTAGCTGCCGTTTGCTTACTTGGCTCGGGTGCAAACGCGCTAGAGGAGGGCGTTAATTATCAAGTGTTGCAAAAGCCGCTAAACGTGCCTAAAAACAGCGTCGTCAAAATTTTTAACTACGAGTGCCCGCACTGCTATGCGTTCGATAGGACGGTCACGCCGCAGCTGATGAAAAAGCTTGAGGGGGCGGAGTTTTTGCCGTGGCATCTAAAGACCAAAGGCGTGTTCGGACAGACCGCAAGCGGTGTATTCGCAGCCCTTATCGTGCTTGATGAAAAGGACGATGTGAGCCTACTAAGCGACGAGTCGAAATTTAAAAAGGCGAAATTCGCGATTTACAAAGCGATCCACGACAAAAAGGATGATTTTGGCGGCGGTAGCGATAAGCAAAGGTTCATCAAAACCGCGCTAGATGCCGCGGGCGTGAGCGAGAGCGAATATGAAGCGGCACTTGCCAGCAAAAAGGCGCAGGCTCTGCTCGCGCAGTGGGACGGGGGCTACGAAGTCGCGGTGATTTCGGGCGTGCCCGCCTTCGTCGTGAGCGGCAAGTATCTTTTAAACACGGCTTCGTTTGGCTCCGTCGATGAAATGGCCGCCGCGGTAAAGGAGCTGCTGGCGAAATAGGTTTCGCCGCGTCAAAGCAAGCTTTGTTTTACGCGCTGCATTAAATTTAGCCGCAGCGGCAGGGTTCTAGTAAATTTTATCGCTAAACCCTACGGCGCGGCAGCGACTAAATTTACGTTTTCAAAGCACGGGTTTCGGCGGGTAAGGTTTGAGCCAAAATTTAAAATTTGACTTTAAATTTAAATGTAAAATTTCAAGGTGAAGTATTTTACGTCAGACGAGGCAGCGGCAAACGAGGCGAGGGAGCGGACTCGCTCATCCGTAACCGAAGCCGAGCGAGCCGCAAATAAAATTTAGCCTCTAACGCCAAATTTGAATGTAGAAATTTCAAGGTGAAGTATTTTTGTCATAGACGAGGCGGATGAGCAAGGGCAAAGGAGCGTATATATAATACGTGACTGCAGCCCGCAGCGAAATCGGGCGCCGTATAGGGCAAAAAGACGAGCCGCCAAATTTAGACTATTCGCCGCTTAGCAGTATATATCCACTTTCACTGATGTTTTTAAATTTAACCCCCAGCTCCCGCTTTAGCCTCAGCACGACGTTTTGTATCGCGCCCTTGCTCGTTTGCTCACCCTCATAGACGAACTCCTCGATCATCTCGTAGCTCACGAGCTTGTTTAGATTGTACGCAAAGAGCCAAAAGAGCTTGTTTTGCAAAAATGAGAGATAAATTTCCTCGCCGTTTTTGTAGATCTTTTCTTTAGCGAGATTTATGCTAGTTTGCGGGCTCAGACGTACGAGCTTCTCGTCCTTTTCGTAGGTTAGAGCCACGAGCAGACGGCACAAAGCGGCGATATCGACGGGCTTTTTTAGAAACGACGCCGCGCCGTGCTCGATGCTTTTGATGAGGTTATCGTCGGTGTCGTAGGAGGTAAAGACGATAAATTTTTGCGCGGGTTTGACGCGTATCATCTCCTTCATCATCTCAAAGCCGTTCATCGCGGGCATGTGGATATCGGTAATGACGACGGCGGGAGCTAGCTTTTTAAAGCGCTCCAGCCCCTCCAGCCCGTCGCCCGCACCCCAGACGCTTAGGCAGTAGGGCTTTAGCCCGCCTATTAGCAGCTCCCTTGCGATCTCGTCGTCCTCGACGATGAGGACGCTCAGGTCTTTAAGTAGCTTTAAATGCTCTTGCATCTCACTCCTTTAAATTTGTTTCAAAGCCGAGCTCAAACGTCGTCGGATCGCCCGCGCTTAGTAGCCTGATATCACCCGCGAGCTTTTCGTTTGCTAGCTTTTTGCCAAAATACAGTCCGATGCCGCTTCCTTGCTTTTTGGTGGTTTTTGGCTGGGTTAAAATTTTATCCCGAGCCGCCTTGCTCACGCCGCTGCCGTAGTCCGTGACGGCTATCTTGCACGTGCCGTTTTCAAATTTGACATTGATAAAAATCTGCCGCTTGGCGATCTCGTCTTTGTATCGCTCCACGACTGCGTCTTTTGCATTGTGAATGAGGATGAGTAAAATTTGCTGCACGATGCCCATTCGCTGAGTCGCTTGCTCATCTTTAAACTCGCGCAGGTTTACCGCGACGTTTGCTTTGCTAAGCTCGGTGTGCATGAGTTTTAGCAGGTCTTTGATGCAGCGCTCTACGCTAAATTTTTGCGGGCTGTCGCTCGTTTTATAAAAATTTCTGAAAATCTCGATCGTGTCGCTTAAAAGCACGGTCGCGGCTTGGCCTTTTTGCAGCATACTCTCTAGCGTCGCGGCGTCTAGCTTGCCGTCTTTTTGCAGCATGAGCAGGCTTGATATCATCAAATTTAGCGAATTAACCGGCTGGATAAACTGATGATTTATGCCGCTGATTAGCTCGCCAGCCTCGCTCATACGCGCTTTGTGCTTGAGCAGGGCCTCGTAGTCGTCTTGCAGGTTTTTGATTTTTGAGTACATAAAGTTGTGGAGGAAATTTGCCACCAGTGCCAACGCCGCGAACGCAAAAAGCAGAGTAAGGGCATTTTTTAGCGCGGAGTTAAGCAGCGCGGCGAGCTCCTTTTCGTTATCCGTACCTGCGCCGATGAACCAGTTTAGCGTGGGGATCTCGGCGACGGAGATGAAATTTGAGCCGATTTTTATGCTCGTGATATCTTCGCCCCGCAAAAAAAGCTCTTTAAATTTATCCTCGATCTGCTTTTTTAGTGCGGCATCCTTCATCGGAGTTAAAATTTCGCCGCCATGGGTTACGATAAAGGCGTAGGAATCTGGCGCGAGCTTAAATTTTTCCATATTTTTTAGTATGTTTTGCAGCTTCACCACGCCGCAAAATACCCCTGCAAACGAGCCGCCGTCCAGCACGGGCACGCATAAATTTAACGTCGGCTCGCCTAAAATTTTATGGCGCTGCATAAAATTTACCGTGGGCGCGAGCGTGCTTTTGGTCTCTTCAAACCACACAAGCCCCGTGCGAAGGCTCTTTGGCATCGCTTCGTTCTCGCCGAGCTCCTTGCCGTCGACGAAAATTTCTCCGTCCTCGCGCAAAAACTGCAAGGCGTCGAATTCCGCGGAATTTTCTTTAAAAAGACGTATGAAGCCGCCGAGCTTTTCGCTATCTTGCGAGATACCCGCGTTTTGCATAAATTTAGCCGCGCGCACCAGCGAGCGCAGTCGCTCGTCTAGCCAAAACGAGAAATTCCCGACCATATTTTCGCTAGCGGCGATCTTGTTTTTGTCCGCGAGCGTCGTGATCTGCGCCTTAGCGTCCTCGTAGTTTTTTACGCCCAAAAGCACCACAAAAAGGCTTGCGAAAATGATGATGAAGTAGATTTTAAAATTATGCTCGCGTAAGGCTTTCATACGGCGAGTATAGCAAAATCGGTCTAAATTTAGACCGATTTAAGCTTTTTTCAGAGTTAAAATTTTGCAAACGAACATCGCGGCGAGCACGACGAAGCAGACGCCAAAGCCCACGAGTGTGCAGTCGGCCATCGACATAAATTTGCTTGATGGGATGAGGTACCAGCCGTCCTCGTAAAGATCGACGAGATATTTTTGAAAGCCGCTTAGCGTGACGCCGTCCGGAACCATCGGATTATCGTATCCGCAGTCGCCAGTAGGCAAGAACCAATCGGGCGCCCACCGCTCAAGCGGCAGACCGAACGGATAGTGCGGCTCGGTCGAGCAGCCCTGCACGCCGAACGGATCGTCTCCATGCACGGCGTCGTGGATCTTGGCGAGCTTTACGCTATACATTATGCCCTGGATCGCGCCCCAAAAGGCTAGCAGGTAGCCTACCGCGGCGAGGAGCAAATTTTTAGGATTTATGATCGCGACCAAGCCTCCTAGCGCCATGCACAAAAAGGCAAAGCGGATATAGACGCACTGCTCGCAAGGCGGCATATAGACGTAGTTTTGAAACAGCGAGTGCGCGAGGATCACAAGCCCCACGCTTACCGCTATGAGGATCGCCCACGGCAGGCGGCTATCGCCAAATTTTGCTATTTTTTCCGCAAATTTCATGCCCGCGCCCTATTTTTTGAGCAGCTCTTCAATTAGCTGCGCCATGCCGTCGATAGAGTTGATGGACTTCGTCATGATGAGGTATTTGCCGTTTACGACGAACGCCGGCACACCCTGGATCTTGGCTACGTCGTAGCTCTCGTCCCATTTTTTAAGCAGTTCGGCGACCTTTGGATCCTCTAGCTTCTTTTGATAATCCGCTTCGCTGATACCCGCCGCATCAAGCCCCGTCTTTAAAAACGCAGCCTCGTCCTTGCCGTCGCTCCAGCGCTGTCTTTGATCGTGATAGGCCTTGTAGTAGGCAAATTTAGCCTTTTTAAACAGCGAGTTTTCATCTAGCAGGCTCACGCCCTTTTCCTCGTCCATCACGGCTAAAACGGCTAAAATTTTACTTCCGAGCTCGCCGTATTCGCCCTTGGTTTTTAGATGGAACGGCACGTATTTTAAGCCGGAAATTTTCTCAACTACCTTTGGCGTTACGGTTTTATCGTATTTATAGCAAAACGGGCAAGCGTAGCTAAAAACCTTAACCAGTGTGTTTTGCTCTACGGGTAGCGGTTTTTCTAGCTTGACGTAGTCCTCGCCCTCGGTAAACGCGGCAGCGCTTATGGCGCCGAACATCGCGACTGCTAGAAAGCCTTTGCTAAATTTAGAAAGTAGGTTCATGGAGTGCTCCTTAAAATGATTTCGTTTGCGTTAATTTTATATCCTCTCGCCGCCGCAGAACTCACGCTAAGATAAATTTTAGATTAAATTTATAAAATTTCGACTAAATTTTGGCACAAAAGCCAAAATTTGAAATTATTTTTTACAATTAAGCAAGTTTTAATAAACGTGTGATTTCTACGTTAGCAAGGTTGATTAAAATTACGATATCAAACCAATTCAAAGGAGAATAAGATGAAGCGAACTCTTTCTTCATTTGCGCTAGCTGCGGCGCTTTTAGGCGGTCTAAGCACGGCCGCGCTCGCTATCGGCGGACCTAGCGGCGCGCACATAGACTACGGTATCCCTGGCAAGATCGGCGAAGTAGTCGTAAACCCATACGACATTGCGCCTCTAACGGCGGTCATCAAAAACGGCGGATACACGCTATCAAACGCGAAAGTCACCATCGTGCCGAAGCCGGACGGCCAGACGATCAGCTATAAGGTCGCCGACAAACACCTTCGCACGCACGGCGGAATCCCTGTTTTTGGGCTATATCCGGACTATCAAAACACCGTCGAGGTAGAGTACGATAAAATTTATAAGGGCCAAACCGAGCACATAAAAGAAACCTATAAAATTTACGCTCCAGCGATTTATCTAGAGAGCTCGGGCATGCCGTCTCAAAAGGGCGCGCTATTTGATAAAATCGAAGTCGTAAAGGCTCCGAGCGCGAAATTCGCTAACCGCCTCTACTACGTAAATAACTTCGTAAATAAAACCGGCAAGGGCACCAAAGTCGTGTGGAACAACCCCGCAGGCGGCGCGATCGAGTGGAACTACAGCCCGAACAACTTCATCCTTGACACCAAAGGCGAAGTGCGCTGGTATCTGGAGCCGAGTAAAATTTACGACCTCAAGCAGCCCTTTAGCGCGGGCGTAATGATGGGCTTTAAGCAAAACGACGACGGCGCGATGACGTGGGGCTATGGGCAGCGATACGCCAAATACGACATAATGGGACGCGAAATCTTTAACCGCGAGCTACCTGCGGGCTACAACGACTTCTCGCACTCTATGGACGTTGCGCAAAACGGGCACTATTTCCTGCGCGCGGCAAACGCCAACTATAAACGCGCCGACGGTAAAAACGTCCGCACCGTGCGCGACGTCATCGTCGAGGTCGATAGAGACGGCAACGTCGTAGATGATTTTAGATTATATGAAATTCTCGATCCGTACCGCGACATTGTGCTAAAAACGCTTGATCAGGGCGCGGTGTGCCTAAATATCGACGCTAGCAAGGCGGGCCACACCGCAAGCTCGGACGAGCTAGCTGCGATGGATACGAACGAAAAATGGGGCGATATCGTGGGCTCGGGCCCCGGACGCAACTGGGCGCACGTAAATAGCGTGGATTATGATCCAAGCGACGATAGCATCATCATCTCCAGCCGCCACCAAGACGCCGTCATCAAGATCGGCCGCGATAAAAAAATCAAATGGATAATGGGCGCGCACAAAGGCTGGAAGGATCAGTTTAAAGGCTACTTGCTACAGCCCATAGATAAAGACGGCAAAAAAATCGTCTGCGAGGACGAGTATTCAAAATGCCCTGGCTACGAGAGCGAGAAGGGCGGATTTGACTGGCAGTGGACGCAGCATACGGCATTTCGAATCGATAGCAAGTCCAAAAAGGGCGTCGTGTATCTCACCGTCTTTGACAACGGCGACACACGCGGTATGGAGCAGCCTGCGATGGCGGGTATGAAATACTCCCGCGCGGTCGTTTATAAAATCGATGAGAACGCCAAGACCGTCGAGCAGCTCTGGGAGTACGGCAAACAGCGCGGCAGCGAGTGGTACAGCTCGGTTACTTCGCTAGCGCAGTATCAAGACGACCTTGATAGCGTGATGGTTTACTCGGCGGTCGCGGGCATGCAGTTTGACATCGCCAAGGGACGCCCCGTCGGCGTGCCTAGCCCTCACATCGACGAGTTTGAATGGGGTGCAAAAGAGCCGTCAATCGAAATAAAAATGACCAACGCGATGGGCTATCAGGCGTTTCCGTTTAGCCTAGAAAAGGCGTTTGAGAAGTAAAATTTAGCGGCTCCCGGCCGGTGCGCTTCGGTGCCGCTTTTGTTTTAGATTATGGTCAAATTCTACACATCTACTCGATAGAATTTCATCCGAATTTGCTAAATTTTATCCCTCGGTACGGCAAAATTTGGCCGAAAACATAGCTCTTTATTCTAGATAAAATTTAATCATCGGATTTGCGATTTCGCGCTCTGCTTTTGCTATAATTTCGCTCTGCTAAAATTAATAAGCGTTATTTCGGTATAGACGAGGTAGCGCACGGTTTGGATGAAATTTGCATCCCGCTTGAGGGCGGGGGACGACGGGTATGAGGTTAATGCGCCCAAAGGATATTCGTGCGGCAAGGCGGCGCAGCAAAGGAGAAAGAGTGGAAAAATCTAGAAAAAAGGAACTCAAAAAGCTCGCGGCGTAGCGGCAGCGAGATGCATTTGAAAAGAGCCTGTCTATGAATAGGGCGGAGTTTGAGGGGCTATTTGAGTTCTTGGGCTAGAGCTTGGCGCATCGCGACTGCGACGGCACGCATAGGCTCATACTGGATTTTGCGAGCTCGCCGCGTGCCGAATGAGGCGGCGGTTTTGGACTTTTGCGAGCAAAACGGCAGATATTGCGACCGCGAAGTTCTAAACAACGTGCAAAATTGCTTCGAATTTTAAGGGGCTATGTGCAGAAAGACATGGTTTTGCAAGCATCGTTTCAAAAAGGTGGTGCGTAAAATTTAGTAAAATTTTAGCGGCGCGAGGGCTCAAAAGTAGGGCTAAAGCAACGTTTGCGGTGCAAACTGCCGCTGTGCAATAAGCACAAAGCCCACCGCGCCAAACACGCGGGCCTTTTGTAGAATTAATGCTCTAGTTTTTAAATTTGACGCAAAAGGCGGGCAACTCGCCGTCAAAACGGCAATTAAAGCGTGGTGTGACGGGGCTTGTATGGACTTAAGAGCGGTATTGCTCGCTTAATTTAACGATACAAGACGGCGCGGAGACCTGGAGTTTGCCCCCTTAAATTTTATTGCGGTAGCCATCAGGCGGACAGAGATATGCTATGGACGTTTTCATTGAGCGAGCTTGCCGCAGATGCTTTGCTGTGCGACAAGCAGGTTGATTGCAAGATTAGGAGAACTCGCACAAAGCGCTTTTGCGCGAGAGGACTTTGCTGCGGTGCCGACGTAAATTTTATCTGCGCGGCATTTAAATTTAGCCTAAAATTTCCCCGACGAAAAACAGCGCCGACATCGCAAACGTGCTGAGCGCGACGACCTTTAGCTGTCCGTCGAAATCGCGGCACTCCTGCACCCGCGAAACGAAAAATAGGTGCCTAATAAGCGGCGCAAAGCTAACTACGTAGAGTAGTTTTACGCCCGGCTCGCCGCGTAAAAGCGAGTAGTATAGCATCAGGCCCGCTCCGCCCGCGATCAGCGCGTAGTGGTAGCGTTTGGCTGCGCGCAGTCCGATACGAACGGGGATCGTGCGCTTGCCCTTGAGCGCGTCGTTTTGGATGTCGCGCATGTTGTTTAGATTTAGCACGGCGGTGCTTAGCATCCCGCACGCGCACGCAGGCAGCAGCAGCGCCGCATCTAGCGAGCGGGCATATAAAAAATACGAGCCCAGCACGCTCAAAAGCCCAAAAAATAAAAACACGAAAACGTCGCCGAGCCCTTTATAGCCGTATGCGCCGGCTCCTACGGTGTAGCGGATCGCCGCGTATATCGACGCGCCGCCCAGCGCTAAAAATAGCAGCACGAGATAAAACCGCTCGCCAAACGCCAAAACGCTTAGCGCGAGGCTGCAAAGTGCCGAAAGCAGCGCCGTAATGACGATGACGCGCTTCATCTGCTCGGCGCTCATCTGCCCCGTTTGGATCGCGCGGCGCGGCCCTAGTCTGCCATCATCGTCGGTGCCCTTTACCGCGTCACCGTAGTCGTTGGCGTAGTCGCTTAGCACCTGAAACAGCAGCGTCGTAAGCAGCGCCAGTGCGAAAATATCCGCTCTAAATACGCCCGCGCCGTATGCTGCGCCGCTGCCGAGTAGTACGCCCGAGACGCTAAGAGGTAGCGATCTAAGGCGAGCTGATGCGTAAAGAGCCTTTACGGTTATCATTTTTTGCCTTTTGTTGATTTTTAGAGCCGAATTTACGGCGGACCCGAGATAAAATTTAGCGGAAAAACGCCAAAAATAATATAAATTTAGACTATTCGTAGAGTAAATTTTATTTAAATTCGCCTTTTTAATATAAATAGCGGTAAAATAGAGCCAAAAATTTTAGGAATTGTGATGAAAAAAGTTCTTACCGTTCAAGATATATCCTGCGTGGGCAAGGTTTCGCTAACCGTCGCTTTGCCGATACTAAGCGCGATGGGGATGAGCACGAGCGTGATCCCTACGGCGGTTTTATCGATGCATACGGGCTTTTCGGGCTACACCTTTTGCGATCTAAGCTCTCAAATACGCGCGATCATGGCGCATTGGAAAGACCGCGGAGTGGTATTTGACGGCATCTACACGGGCTTTTTGGGCTCGGCGGCACAGATCGAGATTATGAGCGAGCTATTTGCGAGCTTCGGCGGCGCGGGTAAGACCATTTTGGTCGATCCTTGTATGGGAGATAACGGCGTATTTTATCCTGGCTTTAACGAGGATTTTGCACGCATGATGGCGCTTCTGTGCGCTCAAGCCGACGTCATTACGCCCAATATCACCGAGGCCTGCGCGATTACAGGCGTGCCGTACCGAGAGGACGCGGATAGGGATTTCATAATGGATCTACTTGCGCGCCTTAGAGAGCTGGGCGCTAGGCAGGTTATTTTAAAAGGCATCGGCTACATCGCCGATCAGTGCGGGGTTTTCAGCTACGATGCGCGCACGGGCAGGACGAACGAGTATTTTCACGAGCTGCTGCCGGTTAAATTTAACGGTACCGGCGATATTTTCGCCGCCGTAGCCTTCGGCGCAATAATGCGCGGCAAGTCGCTGGAAACCGCGGTTCGCATCGCTGCGGATTTCGTCGTCAGCACTATCAAAGAGACGATGAGCGACGAGGAGCGCAACGGATACGAAGGGGTCGATTTCGAAGCGATAATTCCTGAGCTAGTGAGGAAAATCTAAGTTCTAGACGGATTTGGAACTCGCCGCGCGGACAGAGGATTTGTGGTAGAGCTTTAAAATTTTACTGCAAAAGGAAATTCTTAAATTTTATCTGCGGCGTGAAATTTTAAAATTTCAAAATTTATGTGTCGTGTGGGGCATGGAATTTTAGAATTCATGCATTGCACGGGCTTATAATTTTATCTTCTGCATAGAATTTTAAAATTTGCACCGAAGTAAAGATGCGAAAATTATCACTAGCACGGAATTATAAACGCAAGGCTACAGCGAATTTATCTGCTTAAGAGCTTGAGCTGCATTTTGAAATTTCGTACGAAATCTGCTTAAAATTTTATTCCCACAAGCCGTGCATTTATAAAGTATTCTCAAAATTTAGATTAAAATCAGTATTTAAATCCTATATTTATTTAAAATTTTAGCGATTATTATAGAGGATGCTTGAAGAATTAAATAAAGATGGATATAAAATTAACGGCACTAAATTGCAATATCTGATAGTGAAAAATGAGATAATACGGAAAATTTTTGCGATATGTGGTATCAAGACGGCTACACTATAGCGGTTACTACGAGCGGCAGCGATACGGATAAGATAAATACTTACACAGAAAAAGAAGGATTTAATAGCAAAGACGATTGGAATTTGAATGTGTAAAAAAAGCACTTAATTAAATTTTTCTAATCATTTGGCGAGATTATAGAATTTTAAAATTTAAAACAAGAAGGAATGTATACTCGTGAAATTTAAATATAAGCGTCGGCGCAAAATAGCCGCGGAGTAGATCGGCTAGCTCCGCTAAAAGCGCTATATAAAGGGTAAATTTAAAACGGAGCTTTGCCGAATTCAAAATTTACCCGATTTGCCTCGCTATGAAATTTATTCGCCGAGGAAGTATTTCAGATCCGCCTGCGCGTCGCCGCTGATTAGGCGAAGGCCGAAATTTTGCACCAAGAAGCCCAAAATTTCGTCGTTGAAAAACTCAGGCACCGTAGGGCCTACGTTGATATTCTTAACGCCCAGACTAAGCAGCGCAAGCAGGATGATGACCGCCTTTTGCTCCATCCACATCAGCACGATCGAGACCGGCAGGTCGTTTACCGCGATGCCCGTAGCCTCGCTAAGCGCTAGGGCGATCTTGACCGCGCCGTTGCTGTCGTTGCACTGGCCTAGATCGATATAGCGCGGAAGCTCGGTGTCTGGCACGTTTCCGAAATCCACGTCGTTGAAGCGGAATTTACCGCAGCTCGAGGTCAAAATCACGCAGTCCTTAGGTAGGCTAAGCGCTAGCTCGCGGTAATACTCGCGTCCTTTGCCCGGCGCGTCGCAGCCTGCGATGACGAAAAAGCGGCGGATTTTGCCAGATTTGATCGCGTCTAAAATTTGCGGCGCAAGGCTCAAAATCGTCTTGTAGTGTCCGCCCGTCACCAAGCTCTCGTCGCTGTCCATACTCACGTCGCCGCACGCAAGCGCGCACTTGATAAGCGGCGTAAAATCGTCGTTTTGGATATGTTTGACGCCGTCCGTGCCCGCGATAGAGTAGCCAAACAGCCTGTCTGCGTAGCTACAGGACGAGCGAAGCGGCACGATGCAGTTCGTGGTCATCAAAATCGCGCCCTTAAATTCGCTAAAAAGCTTGGTCTGATCGAACCATGCCTTGCCGACGTTGCCCTTTAGGTGCGGATACTTGCGAAGCTGCGGATAGCCGTGCGCAGGAAGCATCTCTGAATGGGTGTAGATATTGATGCCCTTGCCCTCGGTCGCTTTTAGCAGCGCCTCAAGAGCGTGAAGGTTGTGTCCGCTGACCAAAATCGCCTTGCCCTCGACCTTGTTTTGGCTAACTTTAACCGGGGTCGGCACGCCAAATTTTGCGGTATGCGCCTCGCTTAAAATATCCATCATCTGCACGCCCGCGCCTCCGACGGCCATCAGCTGCGCGATATGCTCGTCAAAGTTAAAATTTGAGTTCGTCAGCGTGAAATATAGCGTATCCGCCATAACGGTATCGACCGCGCTAGTATCGGCGCCGAGCTCGTGCGCGTGGTGGCGGTAGGCGCTAAGCCCCTTAAGCCCGAAAACCATAGTGTCCTGAAGTAACGCTAGCGTCGAGGTTTTGCCGCAGGTGCCTTTGCTTTGGCCCTTTGCGCCGCAGCCCTCGGGTACGCTCATTTGGCACTGATGACAGAACATCTCTAGATTGTCGCTCATAGAAAATCCTTTATAAAAAATTTAGTTGGTAATTTTAAGATTTTATTTATAATAACGGCTTGATCGTCATCAAGAAACGGCTAAATTTTATCAAATTTATTTACAAAATGAGAATTTTAAATTTTATAAAAGGTATTCTAGATTGGCTTAGAAAGCATAACGAAAAATTAGAATATTAAAAAATCTCTGGAATAAATTTTTATAAAACCAAGAAAACTTAAAGCTCTTTAAATATCGATAAAATCAGGGGTCTAAAGGAGTTTTTGAGTATATATGGCTCCGGATGCTGGATTCGAACCAGCGACCAAGCGGTTAACAGCCGCCTACTCTACCGCTGAGCTAATCCGGAACGCGTAGAATGGATGGTGCGGATGAAAGGACTTGAACCTTCATGCCGTGAGGCGCCAGATCCTAAGTCTGGTGTGTCTGCCAATTTCACCACATCCGCAAAAAAGAAAGCGCATATTAGCCAAAAAGCTCTTAATATGAGCTTAATATGGTACGCCCAAGAGGATTCGAACCTCTGACCTACGGCTTAGAAGGCCGTTGCTCTATCCTACTGAGCTATGAGCGCAAATTATCGAATCAGTGGTACGCTCGAAAGGAGTCGAACCTTCAACCTACAGATCCGAAGTCTGTTGCTCTATCCAATTGAGCTACGAGCGCATAAAGTGGGGTGAGTTGTGGGAATCGAACCCACGACCCTCAGGACCACAATCTGATACTCTAACCTACTGAGCTAAACTCACCACAATGGTCGGAGCGAAAGGATTCGAACCTTCGACCCTCTGGTCCCAAACCAGATGCGCTACCAGCCTGCGCTACGCTCCGAAGATTTTCGTGGATTGAATGAAAAGCGTATTATATATATTTTTTCTTAAATTCCGCTTTTTGTGGCTCTAAATTTAATAAAATTTAGCAAGTCTCATCTGTTTTTCTAAATTTTTTAATAAAATTCGCATCAGCGCTAGCCCCTTCGTGCGGTGCGAAATTTCAAATTTCACCGCAGCGGGCAGCTCCCCGATCGTGCGGTCAAATCCGCGCGGAATAAACATAAAATCGTATCCGAAGCCGTTTTGCCCCCGCTGCTTCGTTATCGCCGTGCCGTGCATAAAACCATGCGTAGAAAACTCGCCCAGATCGCATTTTAGCGCGATCGCCGCCGTATAATGCGCGGGCGAGGAGTCTAAGCTTAAAGCCCTCAGCTTCCTTGCTAATTTCTCACGATTGCTCGCATCCGTTGCACCCGCTCCGCTAAAGCGCGCCGAAAATATCCCAGGAGCCCCGCCCAGCGCATCCACGCAGATACCGCTATCATCGCTTAGCACGAAAAATTCACTCTGCAAATTTTTACTTTTTAGCGCCTCATACACTGCGCGAACTTTAATAAGCGCGTTTTGTTTGAAGCTCGTGCCGCACTCGTCTATCTCAAAAGGATCCAGCACCTCGCCGAGCGCACACACGTCGTATTCCGTGAAAAATTCTTTTATCTCTTTTACTTTATTTTTGTTGCTCGTCGCAAGTAAAATTTTCATCCTCACTCCTTAAATTTAAGCCGCTATTTTACCCAAAATCAAAGAATTCGTTACGATTTTTGGCTATAATCGGCACAAATTTCATATTATTTGAGGTCTAAGATTATGCTAAAAAGCGTCCTTCCGCTTAGTTTTATCATCGCTACGAGGTTTTTTGGATTATTTATTTTGCTGCCCGTGCTTAGCCTGTATTCATTGAGCTTGCACGGCGCAAACGAAAGCCTAGTAGGGCTACTTTTTGGAATTTATGCGATTATGCAAGTGATTTTGCAAACGCCATTTGGAGTGTTAAGCGATAAGATCGGACGTAAAAAAACCCTTGCTATAGGGCTGGCGCTTTTTATCGTGGGTGCTTGCGTTTGCGCGGCGAGCGAGAGCATTTATACGATGATTTTTGGGCGCTTTTTGCAAGGCTGCGGTGCTGTAGGAGCCGTAGCTACCGCACTAATTAGCGATTTTACGCGAGAGGAAGAGCGTGGCAAGGCAATGGCGGTAATGGGCGCGATGATAGGCGTGAGCTTTGGTGTCGCAATGATTTTAAGTCCGCTTTTAAGCGCCAAATTTGGACTTGCCAGCCTATTTCATCTAAGTTCGGCGCTTACGCTTTTATGTTTAGTACTACTTTTTTTCGTAGTACCTACCGAACCGCATATCCGCTCCCTGCGCCAAAAGGTCCCACTCGGCTCACTTTTAAGTGATAAAAATTTAATGCTTATGAATTTAACGAATTTTTTTCAAAAAGCTTTCATGACGGCGGCGTTTTTTCTAATTCCAATTTTGCTCGTGCAAAAATTCGGACTTTCTAAAAGTGATTTGACTAAAATTTATGCTCTAGGCGCGGTCTTTGGCTTTACTGCGATGGGTGCGAGCGGCGCTTTAGGTGAAAAGCGCGCGCTAGCTAAGCAAATTCTACTTATCGGCATTTGCTTTTTCATCGCTTCGTATTTGATTTTTGCGTTTGCTAGCGGGGCGAGCGCTTTCGTAGTGGGTGTGATGCTCTTTTTCGTGGGATTTAACGCGCATGAGCCCATTATGCAAAGCCTTGCGTCCAAATTTGCCAAAGTCGCTCAAAAAGGCGCCGCGCTTGGGATTTTTAATTCGTTCGGATTTTTTGGCAGTTTTTTGGGCGGGCTATGCGGCGGCGCACTTTTTGGCAAAATCGGCATTGAAGCGCTAGGCATTGGCGTCGCGGTTTTGGGTGTGATCTGGCTTGTGCTACTTTCTAGGCTGAGCGATCCAAAACTTTTTAAGAATTTATACTTTCCTAAAGGCGGCGATTTTTCCGCACTACAGGGCGTAAAGGGCATTATTGAAATTTATGAGACCGATGGCGAACTCGTTGTGAAATTTAACTCGAAACTGATAAATGAAGATCAAATTTATAAAATCGTAGGAGGCAAATGATGGAATTTGAAAAATTTGAAAGCGCGATGGAGCGCTTCGCAAACACGGTGCAAAAGTCCTCGCGCATCGAAAAGGTCGCGATCACGCAGGCGCTGGGGCGTATTTTGGCAAGCGACGTCGCGGCGCCTTTTAGCACTCCGCGCCACCCGACCGCCGCGATGGACGGCTACGCGCTAAATGGCGCGGATCTGAGCGAGGGAGCGAAATTTAAGATCGTCGGCACGACACCTGCAGGCAAGATGCCTGGCGCCGCGGCAAAGGCGGGCGAGTGCGTCAAAACCTTTACGGGCGGGCTCATGTGCGAGGGTAGCGACACGCTTCTGCCGATTGAAAACGTGCAGGTGCAAGGCGGCGAAATTATCGTCGCAAAGCCTGTCGCAGTGGGCTTTGCCGTACGCGCGGCGGGCGAGAGCTACCGCGAGGGCGAGCTTTTACTTCGTAGCGGCACGAAGCTCGGCTTTTCGCAGATCGCGCTGCTAGCCGAGCTAGGGCTATTTCACATAAGCGTATTCGTCCGCCCAAAAGTAGCGATCCTTGCCACCGGTAGCGAAATCAAGGATCTGGGCGAAAAGCTCGAAAACGATGCTCAAATTTACAGCTCCAACCACATCGCGCTTGCAAATTTAGTAACGCAACTAGGCTGCGAAGCGATGATAATGCCTCTAGTACGCGACGACGAAAAAGAGCTAGAAGGCGCGATCCTATCGGCTTTACAGAGTGCGGACATACTTCTAACTAGCGGCGGAGTGAGCGTCGGGGACTACGACTTCGTGCAAAGCACGCTACAATCAAAATTTGAGCTCATCGTAAAGGGTGCGGCGATCAAACCGGGCCGCCACGTGCGCGTAGCTAAAACCGGCGAAAAATATATCTTTGCGTTCCCCGGCTTCCCGCTCTCGGCGCTTATTACGTGCATTTTGTTTCTGCGCGTATATTTGCAAAGATCCTTCGGTGTGCACGAAAATACAGAATTTAGTGCGATCTTAGATCACGACTACGTAAAAAAAACGCCGTGGCTGGAGTTTATGCCCGCCGTTTTGCAAAACAGTGAGGGGCGGCTTTTTGTTAGCCTACAAAGCAAAAAGCAGGGTTCCAGCGCGATTTTGAACAATTTAGACGACGATAGCGTCCTGCTCGTCGCGCCGCTAGAGGTCAAAGAGCTCAAAAAAGGCGAGCTCGTGCGCGTAATCTCGGTACCTAAAATTTAGCGCGTAGCGTTTCGGCGGTAGTTGCGGCGGCGGACGGAATTTTAACTGCCGCAAGGGTTAAAATTTTGCCGCTGCGAGGCGTTAAATTTGGCTGCGAAGTTCGGCTTCGAGGTTTAAAAAGTTGGAATTTAAACCCAAATCGCACGCCACGGTAGGCTCATTAGAATTTTTACCGCGTGCCGTATCAGAGCAAGCAAGTGCGCCGAAATCTTTACCGCCGCACAATTTCAGCTCCAAGCTACTTCGCGGGCGAAATTGCGAAATTTACGAGAGATAAAGCGAAAATGAAAGATAAACTTTATGGTGCTCCGGCGGGCGTTTTCGGTGAATACAAAGCGGGTGCAAAATGAGCCAAACTCACCCTTTTAAGCCGATTTTCGATCAAAATTCTAAAATTTTAATCCTCGGCTCTTTTCCCTCCGTCGTTTCTCGTAAATTTGGCTTTTACTACGCAAATCCGCAAAATCGCTTCTGGCGGGTGCTGGCGCGAATTTTAAACGCGCCGCCGCCTGCAAGCATGGACGAAAAGATAAAATTCCTACTCGCCCGCGGCATCGCCGTCTACGACGCGGCGATCTGCTGCGAGATAAAGGGCTCGAGCGACGCCAAAATGACCGCCGTCGTGCCTGCAAATTTAGAACCGATCTTTAGCGGCGCACGCATCGTGCAGGTATTCGCAAACGGCGGTAAGGCGCATGAAATCTGCGAAAAATACCTAAAAACTCAAATTTTAAACGCAACCGGCAAAGAACCCGTCAAGCTGCCATCCACGAGCCCTGCAAACGCAAATTTTAGCTTTGAAAGGCTCGTGAGAGAGTGGACGGTCGTAGCTGAAGCGCTAAAAGACGGTTAAATTTATCTATCTAAATTTAGCTAATTTACCTGTCTGTTATCGCAAATGGCAAAATCTAAAATAAAGACGCCGCCAAATTTCGTGAAAATTTATTTAAGAAGCGAACAAAATTTAAAAAGGCTTGTTCGCTTTATTGCCACTAATAGCTACATAAAATTTTTAGCTAGGCACTACAGAATTTCTACGTGCAGTTTTTGTAAGAGAGTAGATGACGAGTAGCATAATAAAAACATAAAGTAAATTTGCACTTTTTTGTATTGATTGCATTGCTTCATCGTATTTTAGAGCATTTAGAGCCTTTTCATACGATTTTTTAGTAGTTTCATTTAGATTTTTATAGCTGACATTATTATCCATGGGTTCCTTTGAATATTTTATGTATTTTTTCACAAAATCAATTAAAGGAGTGCTTGTTCTACTATTATCCAATCTTTCTAAAATTATTTTTCTATTTTTAACTATAAAATTGATCTTATGTTCTGCTTTTATATTGGTAAAATTTGCATCCAGAAGCATATCGTCCAAGCCATTATTATTGTATTTTATTATGTATTCTTCAAATTTGCTTTCAGCTATTTTTTCTGATGTAAAAATACCAATAAACGGCGTTATTAATACAAGTTTATCCAAAAAAATAGCCATAAAAATTAAATATGCCATAAAACGCACAAAGCTAAATCTAAACAAATAAAATGACAAAGCATATAATGTCGTATATAAAAGTATAAAAATAATAACATAAATAGAATAATCAAAAGCATTAACTAAGCCTGGTGTAATGAAAATGATATATGTAAAAATTCCTATCGGTACAGTCGCCCACAGTATTTTATACTTCACAACAAAACACAATAAACATGTTAGTAGTCCAATTAAAAAAACAACCAGTAACAATAGCATCAATATTTTAGGACTATCAATCATTACTTTCAACAAAAAATCATCTAAAGCCCAAAAAGACAATCCATACACAGCAATACTTAGAATAGTAAAGTTTATTATCTTAAATAAATTTGTATGGTGGTCGCTAGTATTTCTATATAATTTTAACGTTATTAAATCTAAAAAAATCTCAATAAGATTTTTATTTTTAGGTGCGCCTTTTGTTTCATCGGTAGATTTTACTTCTTTGCTATTTTTGCTATTTTTTAGTTTTTGTATTTTCGAGACTAAATTCTAGTTCCAGCTCTTTACAGTATAGTTCTAAGCGGTGAAACAAGCTTGCGTCTAGCGCGTTGCCTTTATTGTTTAAAGTGTGTTTCATGAGTCTAAAACCGTCCCTAAAGTCATTTGTTATGCTTATGCATTTATCTATATTGTTAATGCTTTCATTGCTTACACTTTTATCCTTGATAAACTTTTTAAGCTCTTCGTATGTAAAATCTGTTTTTGCATTTACAAAATTTAAAGCGCCGTTAAAAATAATTGATGAGAAATTAACCGGCTTTTTGAAGTCCGCGTTATAAAAGTTAGCATTCTTTTCAAAATTTGTCTCACCAAAATCAGTAAAATCTTTAAATATGGCATTTTTAAAGTATGCATTATTCTTAAAAAGTATATTGTTAAATTTTACTTCTTTTATAAAAACAGCATCTGTAAAATACGCTTTTTCGCTAAATACTGTATTTGTAAAATTGGCTTTGTTTTCAAATTTTGTTTCTGTCAATATTGCTCTATTAAATTTGGTTCCATAAAATTGTGTTTCCTCTTTAAAGACTACTTTATTTAAATTTACTACATTATTAAATTGTACCCTCGTAAATTTTGTAATACCGCCAAATATAGTGCTGTTAAATTGGGTTTCGCCATTAAAGCTACATCTAGAGAATGATACGTCTTTGCCAAATTCTGCTTCGCTAAAATCAACAATACCGTTACCAAATTGTATTGGAGAGAAACTTACCGTATTCTTAAATTTTGCTTGGTAAAAATTTGCACTCACTATTTGTTGTTTTGCTTTAAAAAATGCATTTGAATGGAACTGTGTACATTCAAAATTTATCTTGCATCTTTTCAGCGCGCTAAATACAAAATTTTTAAGAAATCTATTTTGAGAAAAATTAACATCAAAATTTACATTTTCACATTTAAAATTATCTTCAAAGGTGCAATCAGTAAAATTAATATTTGAGTTATTCAAATAAATTCCCTTTTTAAATATATACCCATGAATTATATTTACATCATTATTTTCAATACAGTCATTAAAAATAATATCCGTGTTGATTTCTATTGATGTATCGGCTATTATAGAGTAGTTGAGGGGACACTTATCAAATAAAATTTTCGTTGTTGCATTTTTTATATAGTTTATAAAATTTATAGTAAAATACTCCGGATCTGGTAAATACCTGTCCCCAAGACGAGAGCCTAACGCTACTTGACTTAAAATATACCACTCATCCGCGATAAAAATTTTACCTTTTATCGCTTCAAAACCCCAACCATCTACAAGATATTTCAATTCTGGCTTGTTATTAAATTCCTCTTCACTCAAATCTCGCTTTGAGTCTAATAATTCTTTTATATCCACATTCATACCCAAACCCCATATTCAAACATAAATTTAAATTGATATTATATATAAAGAATATTAAAAAACAACTTGAGAATTTATTATTTAACTATCGTATGATGGGTCAAAAATAAATACGGTAACCATTTTTTACTCATATTTTCTACGCCGTTTTACTACGTGAATTTATCTAAAATTTAGCTTCAAATTTTAAAATTCTTCAAATTTAACCGAGCCAAAGGAAGCAAAATATGAAAACCCGCAAAGCCGCGCAAAATTCGCTCAATTTGGGCTTAAATTTAATGCGAAGTTTTAGCTTTCCAAGCGCATTAAAGTTCCTGCTTCTGCTTCTGCTTCCGTTTTTGGCGCTGGGCGCGCAAGCTCTGGAGCCAAAAATCATAATGCAACCCGAGCCGGTCCTGAAAAACGGCCTGTATTTCGTAGCGGACAAGCCCTACAGCGGGACGCTCAAGGTGCTGCACTACAGCGCCGAGGATCTCTACGACGTAAATTTTATGGGCGTCGTCTACCCCAGAGCAAAGCCGCTGCCGCCCACGCTTATCAGAGAGATCGACGTAAAGAACGGCACTGCAATGCGCGAGCGCGATTACTTTGACGGCAGAGATAAGCCCTCAAACGAATATCCGCTAAAAAACGGCCTGTACGACGGCGTCGCGAAGAGCTATTACGCAGATAGCGGCGAGCTGAAGTCGCAGAGCGAATACAAAGCCGGTAAGTGCGAGGGCTTTTACAAGCTGTATTATCAGGGAAGCGGCAAACTAAAGCAGCAGGGCACGTATAAAAATGATAGGCGCGAGGGCGTTTTCACCGACTACTACGAAAGCGGCGAAGTAAGCGCGCGCCATCCGTATAAGGGCGGGCTGCGAAACGGCAAGGACGTGGATTATTACCAAAGTGGCAAAGTGCGCGGCGTGCGAACATACAAAGCGGGCAAGCGCCAAGGCACGGAAAAATGGTATTACGAAAGCGGCGCACTAAAGCAGACTGGCGCATACAAGGATGACCGCAAACAGGGCGTTTGGAAGTTATTTTACGAGGATGGCAAGACGCGCGTAGTCGAAAATTTCAAAGACGGCGAGCGCGACGGCGCCGTACGCGAATACTACAGGGGCGGCGCGCTACAGGGCGAATACGAGTTTGAGCGCGGCAGGCAAACGGGCACGAGTAAGCAATACTACGCAAGCGGTGCGCTTGCGGCGAAGGTAATGTTCAGAGATGGGCGCAAGCACGGGCTTTATGAAACATATCATGAAAACGGCGCGCTCAAGGCTAGAGTGACGTTCAAGGATGGCCTGGAGACGGGCACGGCGAAGCACTACTACGCAGACGGCAAGCTCGAAGCCGAGGGCGAGTTTGAGCGCGGCAGGCTCGTGCGCGCCAAAAAATACGACGAAGCGGGCAATCTAATCAGCGATAAATCCAATAAAAACGGACTAGCAAGGGAGTAAAGCGGGCTAAATTTTAAAATTTTAAACGGGCTTGGAATTTTAAAAAGGCTTAAAATTTTGGGTAGGCGCGGTTTTGCGTTTTAACGACGCGGGTTTGCATTTTCAGTGCTCACGGCTTCGTGCTTTAAGCGAGCGAGATTTTGCGTTTTTGAAGCACGGCTTCACGTCTCGGACAAATTTTGATTAGGACGCGGCTCGGCGCTTTAAAGAGACGGGACTTTGCGCTTCGAGCGAGTGCGGCTTTGAATTTTATTGAGTATGACTTTGGATTTAAGTGAACGTGGTTTGCACTTTTGGTTTGGCGTGCATGCCGCGCGACTAGTGCCGCCTTAACGGACTAATTTTATGTTTGTGAAGCGATGTGCTGCGTTTAAACGAGTAAAATTCTACGCCGAGCAGCTTTATGCAGCGTGCGAATACGGCTCGGCGCTTTAATTAACGAGGTCTCGCACAGCGCAGCTCGCCGCGTAATTTGAGCTGATGCGGTTAAAATTCCGTGCCATATTTTGGCACACGTAGTGTGCGGGTGCGTCCGGCGTGGCATAACTTGGCTTTCGATGCAGCTCCTTTTTTCGGCATGACGAGCTAACTTTGGCGCGGTACAAATTTTTAAAATTTAAAGCGAAATTTCAAGCCGAAACCGCGCTAAAAATTTCAACCGCCGAAAGGGTAAATTCGACTATCAAATTTCTTTAAATTTAGCCCGCGGTTCGCAAGCCGCGCTATTCGAGCGTAAATTTCAAACCCGCCACGCCCTGCCTTTAATGCAGCAAATTTAATCTAGCTGATATTTTAAAATTTACCACCCGCTTTACTAAACAAAATTTTACGAATAGGGCATGGGTGAACAAGGCAGGGAGGCAGAGAGCGTCTCCCTATATAATTACGGAAGCAAAGAATGCGCTGCTTATTTCGGTATGAAAATTTCATGGGCTTATTTGCAACTTTAAAATTTTGCAAGATGCTCGCTCGTAGCGTTAAATTTCAATACGCGGGCAGTGGAAATTTTAAGAAAGCAGAGCTAGATAAAGCGAAATTTCACATAAGGTCTGTGTAACGCGGTATTTGCGCACAAGATATAAGCGCTGAAAAGGAGAAGCATTCGGAATTTGGCGCGTAACGAGCGGTGAACTATAGTCAAACAAACTTCAAATTAAAAATCTTAAATTTTAATCCGCGGACGCCAAATGGGTTCAAAATTGAATTTACGTAAATTTAGAGCGCGGCAGGCCAGGAGCGCTCGCAGAGCACCGCAGGCTGTATGGCGCAGTATCCGTGCGGCAAAATACGGGCATTGAAAGACGTAGCCGTTTGAAATTTAGAGCGCGGCGAGCATAGAGAACCGAAAATCCGCAGCGCTAAAGTTTACTCGGCAAAAGCCTAAATCTACCCGCAGCAGCCGCAATCGCAGCGCGAAGATGCGGCGGGGTGAAGCTCGCTGATGTAGAGCTTCACGGAGCCAAGCCCTTGCTTTTTCGCCCACGAATAGGCGTCGCTTGCGAAGCCGAAATCCGCAAAACGCAAGAAATTCTCCACGTAGGATTTGCGCGCATTTTGATAATCTATGTAGTAGGCGTGCTCCCAAAGATCGCAGGCTAAAAGCGGAATTTTGCCGCGTGCGATCGGCGCGTCTGCATTTTGCGTCGTGATGATTTCTAAATTCGCGCCGCGTTCGTCGCACGCGAGCCAGCACCAGCCGCTGCCGAAAAGCCCCAGTGCGCGCTTTAAAAACTCGCTTTTAAAATTTTCCATCCCGCCGAAAGCCTGCGCCAAAGCGTCCGCGAGCTCGCCACTAGGCTCGCTTGGTTGCGCGATACAGTCGAAGTAAAAATCGTGGTTGTAAATTTCAGAGGCGTTGTTAAAAATACGGCTAAAACCTAGGCAAATTTTATAAAGCTTTGAAATTTGCAAAAACTCGCACTCCTCGTCGCGCGCGGCCTTGAACGACTGCGTAATTATCGTAAAAAGATCCGCGTTTTGTATCGGCGTGTCCGCTATATCTCGATTTAAGGCAGAGACGTAGTCCTCGCAAAGCCCGCCGTGATGAAATTTTAAACTCTGCAAGCTCGCGATTTTATTAGCGCGCGGATCAAAAGGCAGCGCTCTGGATCTAAACACTAATAATCCTCGCTATCCAAATCGCTATAATCGTTGAAACCGTCGTCGTCTTCGTAGCTGTAATCGTCCTCGTCGTAGTTGTAGTTGTAACTCTCATCGCCTCCGATTAGATCATCGTCCTCGTATTCGTCCTCATCGAACTCTTCGTCTTCGAAGTCATCGAAATCAGCCATTTTGCTCTCCTTTGTCGTTGGAATTTACTTTTGATTTTACGCATTCGCTTGCTATTTCCGGGATATTTTCGATATAAACGCTCTGCGATGGGAAGGCAAACGATAGTCCGTTTTGCTCCACGATCTCCATTATTTTAAATAAAACATCCTCTTTCGTTTGGATGAAATTTGCCCATATTACGGTTTTTGTGAAGCAGTAAACTAAAATATTAATGGACGAATCGCCAAAGCTATCTAGCGCCACGAACATAGTGCTTTTATAGCCCGCTAAATCGTCGATAGAGACCATATTTTGTCTATAGCGCATACGAAAATCTTTGGAATTTAATGCCGTATCTGCAGATTGAGCGATGCCCGGGTGAGATTTTAGCATTTCTTTGATGTCGTTTACGCACTTTCGCAGTTGATCCGTGCTCGCGCCGTATTCGACGCCTACGGTAAGCTTTAAATTCCGCCCTACCTTCCTACGGCTCCAGTTTTTGATATTTTGCGCCATTATGTTGGAATTCGGCACAAAAACAAGAGCGTTATCAAAGGTTCTGATCGTCGTCTTTCTAAAGCCCGTTTCTACGACGTTTCCTTCTATGTCGCCTAATACGACCCAGTCTCCTTGCGAGAATGAATTATCAAATAATAGCATCACGGATGAGAAGAAATTTGCGATGATGTCCTTAGTCGCAAATGCGATCGCAAGTCCGCCGATTCCAAGCGATGCCATAAGCGCCGAGATGTCAAAGCCTAGACGCTTTAGCACTAAAAGCGCGGCGATGATGATTACGATGACGTATAGAATTTTAACGACTAGATTTATGATATCTTTTCTGACGCCTTTTTTCGTGATGTTTCCAAGCACGACAATACCGTAACCGTCGATGATTTCGATAATGAGCCATGCCCAAAGTACCACGTAAACGATCGAGAATAAATTTGCAAATTTTATCGGCACCGGCGCCGGATAATAAAAAATACTAAGACAGATATCGACCGAATAAGCGATCAGCAAAATACCCATCGGACGCTTGATGATGCCTACTACTTGCGTTTTTAGAGTTTCGCTATCCAGCGAAAAGCTTTTATTAAAGAATTTAAATACGAAATAGATGATGTTGGCAAGCAGTCTGCGAAGCGAGTAGAAAAATAGCGTAATCAGCGTGATTAGAATGAGCTTGCCGAAATTTACGTGGCTGAGCTTAAACGGAATTTTATCGTTGATATAATCGATCACCGATTTAAAATTTAAGCTCGTAAAAACCACGCTGCTTGCAAGCAGATCGCTATTTCGCGACAGATACGTAAGCACCTCGTCGTAGGTCTGCTTGTCGTTTTTCAAATCGTTGATTTTAGACTCTAAGGCGTCTATTTGCTCTTGACTGCTTAGATTATTTTTCAAATCGTTAAGTTTGCTAAAATCCCTAGTTTGGATATTTAGTAGCGTACTACTCAGCTCGCTTTCAAGCGCGCTTCTGCTTGCGCCGTTTACAAACATATCCTCAATTTTCATAAGCGAGGTATAAAAGATCTCTGCCATCTCCATCTTTTCTAAATCCGCGCTTGCATTTACGTATTCGGGAGAGCTCTGCTTTTTGGCGTATTTTTTTAGCGTAGTTTGGATGTTCTTTTTATTTTGCGCATACGACATTATGCTTTCGATATCCATATCCTGCTGCGTAATCGCAAAAGGCAGGCGATCAAAGAGCTTAGCTTTATTGCGATCGATGGCGTCCAGCTCGTTTTTGCTCGCGTTGGCATCGCCGCCGTTAAGCAGGGAGCTACGCTGCAAATTTAGCTTTTTAATCTCTTTGATTACAGAGATAAGCGTCTCGCCGTTAGGAGCTTTTTTCTGTGAAGTCTCCGTTTTGGCGACCTTTTCTGCGATCATATTTATTACTTCGGTTTTATTGCCATCCTCTGCACCAAGGGATTTGGATAGAATTTTAGCGACTTCCTTTTTGATCTCGGTTTTGTTATTTTCTAAAGTAAGATTTGCCTCTGGAGCGGTAGAATTCGTCTCTACAAAGCTTCCCTCGCCGGTCGTGTTGAGGTCTGCAAACGCTAAAGCGGCGCTAAAAAGACTAATCGTTAAAAAGCTGATTATAGATTTTTTCATAATCCATTCCCTTATTTAATAGCGTAAAATGCGCGCCTTCGTCGTCGTAGTTGAATAGCTCGCCCGTTTCGATGACGTAGTGCCAGCCGTAAATTTTAATCTCGCCGTTTTTGTAGGCATCTTTGATGCCAGGAAAGCTAAGTAAATTTTGCATGGAATTTATAATATTTAGCCGCTCGGTGATCCACTCGCGCTTGTCGGCGCCGAGGTCTTTTAGCTTTTCGACCTCGTCTTTTACAGGCTGCATTAAATTTAGCCAGCGCCTTACGTTTGGAATTTTTTCGAGTTTTTTTGCGTCATAAAATAGCGCCGCGCAGCCACCGCAATTGCTGTGCCCACAAACGATGATATTTTTGATATTTAGCGAATACAGCGCGTATTCAATCGCTGAGGTAGTCGCTAAAAATTCCTCGCTAATGCGGTATGGAGGAACGACGTTTGCGATATTTCGCACGACGAAAAGCTCTCCTGGAAGCGTCGAAGTAATTAGGCTTGGCACCACGCGCGAGTCGGAGCAGCCGATAAAAAGCGTGTGGGGCTTTTGATGATTTGCCAGACTTCCGAAAAGCTCGGCATGCTCGGCAAAATTTTCTTCCATAAATTTAATAGCTCCATTTATTAACTGGCTGGGCATACTTTCTCCTTAAAAAAGTCGGGAATTATATATTACTTTCATAAATAGATAGAATTCTGGGAATTTTTAATTATATATTTACCAAATTTTCGCTAAACTCCCCGCTCATAAATCAAAAGAAGGAGAAAAATATGAGTCTATACGACAGACGAAATTACGCGGACGGATACGAGGTATCGGACGCATCACTGGAACAAGGACGAATCTCTCAGACCATTAAACAAACCTACGCGCTTCTAACCGCTTCGATGATAGCTGCGGCAGCAGGGGCTTTTGTGGCGATGAGTTTCGGTGTGAGCTTGGCTCTTCATCCGATTTTATATCTGGTAGTTTTAATGGGGCTGATCTTCGGTATGCAAGCAGCTGTAAATCGCGGCGCTAATACGATCGCACTGGTTTTGCTTTTTGCATTTACCTTTATTACCGGTCTTACTCTAGGTAAATTGATCGCTATTTATATCGCAGCAGGCGCTGGAGACGTAGTAACGCATGCGTTTGTGGCTACGGCGATTACTTTCGGTGCTCTTACCGTTTATGCGATGAATACAAAGACAAATTTCGATTCTTGGGGCAAGCCGCTATTGGTATCGCTTGTGGCTATTATCGTGCTAAGCCTTTTGAACTACTTCTTTTTCAAAAGCACCGTGCTTGATATAGCGATTTCAGCTTTTTCGGCTTTAATCTTTTCGATGTATATCATCTACGATACTAAAAATATTATAAACGGCACCTACACTTCACCGATAATGGCTGCCGTAGATATGTATCTAAACATCTACAACCTCTTCCTTTCGCTGCTAAGAATTTTCGGCGCAAGCAGAGACTAAATTTTACGCACCGCTTCGCGCGGTGCACTCTTAACTTAAAATTTATAAATCTTTTATTATAATTGCGAATTCAATTTTTTCAAAAGGTTTTTATAGTGACTACGTTATTTTTGGTTTTACAAGTCATCTTCGCCGTGATAATTACGATCTCCGTTCTGCTGCAAAAGAGCTCTTCTATCGGGCTTGGCGCATACAGCGGAAGCAACGAAAGCTTATTCGGAGCGAAGGGTCCGGCTGGATTTTTAGCTAAATTTACCGCCGCGATGGGAATTCTATTCGTGATAAATACACTTGTGCTCGCATATTTCTATCAGCAAGATGCTAAATCTTCCGTAGTCGATCGCGTAAAGATTGAAGCAAATGCTACTAAATCCGTGCCAAACGCTGTCCCTGGCGTGCCATACATCCCAGCTTCAAGCGCAAAGCCTAATTTCGCTCCGGCAAGCACCGAAGCAAATCCTGTAAATAGCAGCGAGGTAAATTCAACAGCTCCGAAGATCGAAGCACCCGCAGCTCCTGCTACCGATACCGCCGCAGCTAGCGCGCCTGCTCGGTCGCAAGCATCAAGTGATACCAATGCCAGCGCCGCTTCCGCAGATCAAAACACAACTAAATAAACTCTAAATTTTAAAATTTAAAAGCGCAAAATCCGCGCTTTTAAATGCTATTCTTATTTTTTTAACGCTATAATTTCGCAAATTTTATTTAAAGGATTTGAATGCTAGAAGCTATCTACAAAGAGCAAAGAGCAAACGGCGATCGAGCTATCGAGGCTTTAAAAAAGGACTTTACGACGCTACGCACCGGCAAGGTAAGCGTGGCGATCCTAGATCATATTTTCGTGGATTATTACGGCTCGCAAACTCCGCTAAATCAGGTCGCGACCGTCCTTTCGACCGATGCGGTAACGATTTCGATCACGCCGTGGGAAAAACCGATGCTAAAGACGATCGAAAGCGCGATCGCAGCGGCGAATATCGGCGTAAACCCAACTAATGACGGCGAGAGCGTGAAGCTCTTTTTCCCGCCGATGACGGTCGAGCAACGCCAAGAAAACGCCAAAAAGGCTAAAGCGATGGGCGAGAAGGCCAAAATCGGCATTCGCAACGTCCGCAAAGACGCCAACGACGAGATTAAAAAGCTCGAAAAAGACAAAGCGATCTCCGAAGACGACGCTAAAAAGGGCTATGACGAGGTACAAAAGATCACCGACTCTTACTCCGCCAAGATCGACGACGCAGTCAAGGCCAAAGAAGCCGAGCTTTTGAAGGTCTGAGCTGTGAATATAGAAAAAATCTATCGCGACTGCGGCGCATATCTGCGAGGGCATTTTCTGCTTTCAAGCGGCAACCACTCGGAATTCTATCTGCAAAGCGCCAAAGTACTTGAGGATCCGCGGCTCGCGGGACGGCTCGCAGACGAACTCGCCGCTATCATCGAAAAAGCGGGCGTGGAGTTTGATAGCGTCTGCTCGCCCGCGCTGGGCGGAATTTTAGCGGGCTACGAGCTAGCTCGCGTGGCGAAAAAGCGTTTCATATTTACCGAGCGCGTAGATCGCGTAATGAGCCTGCGACGCGGCTTTGAAGTGCATAAGGGCGAGAGATTTATCGTCTGCGAAGACATCATCACGACGGGCGGCTCGGCTCTTGAGAGCGCAAAGCTCATCGAAAACCTAGGCGGCGAGGTCGTGGGCTTTGCCGCGCTTGCCAATCGCGGATTTTGCAAGGTCGCAAATTTAGCGGGCAGCGTCGCTAAGGCTGGCGCCAAGCTGCCCGCGGATAAACCGTTTTTTGCGCTAGGCAATTTCGAGTTTGAAATTTACGAGCCCGCGACCTGCCCGCTTTGTGCTACCGGAAGCAAGGCGATCAAGCCCGGCAGTCGCGGAAACTAGGCGTCGATTTGCTGCTAACAAACCGCAACGAGATTAAATCTTATCCTCTAGGCTCTAAATTTAGCGCGCCGGAATTTTAAAATTTAATCCAAAATGGATCAAAATGGCAAAACAAAAAGCTAAAATTTCACCGATTTTTCTGCGCATAAAGGCCTTCATCGTCGATCTTTTCATCATCGCGATGCCCCTGTTCTACGGCGTTACCTATCTCGTCTTGGGCTCGAAAGAGGCTCTGTGGCGCAACCAAGCTGCAATCGCGCTTATATGGCTCGCATACGGCGCTATTTGCGCGGCATTTTACGCCCGCAGCGCCCAGACGCCAGGCTACAAGCTGGCGGGGCTTTACCTCATCGATGTTCGCAGCGGGCGCAAAGTAAGCTTCTTTAGGGCGCTGGCTCGCTTTGCGTGCTTCGTTTTTGCAGGCTTTAGCGTCATCGGGCTTTTGATCTGCTTTTTTCGCAAAGATAGGCTGAATTTACACGACCTGCTAAGCGGGGCCGCGCCAGTCGTGCGAAAGGACGCGCAGTGAGCGGGCAAATTTGCGGCATCGACGAGGCGGGGCGCGGCTGCCTTGCAGGACCGCTTTGCGTCGCGGGATGTGTGCTGCAACGCGAGATCGCAGGCCTTGCCGATAGCAAAAAGCTAAGCGAAAAGCGGCGCGAGGAGCTCTACGCCGTAATCACCAAAAACTCGCGCTACAAAATCGTCGAAATTTCAAGCGCACAGGTCGATGAGATCGGACTCAGCGCATGTCTAAGATCGGCGCTTGAGCAGATTCTCGCGTATTTTGGGGATTTTAGCGGACAGATCATCTACGACGGCAACGCAACCTTCGGCGTACGCGGGCTTCAAACGCTCGTAAAGGCCGACGCGCAAATCGCCGAAGTAAGCGCGGCGAGCATCCTCGCCAAAGTCACGCGCGACCGCACGATGTATGAGCTCGCGCAGCGCTACCCGCAATACGGCTTCGCGCAAAACAAAGGCTACGGCTCGCGCACGCACATCGCGGCGATCGAACGCTACGGGCTCACGCCGTTTCACCGCACAAGCTACAAGATCAAATCGCTGCAACCCTCGCTGTTTGATTAACGCGGCAATAAGCCTGCTTTATTGGCGAGGAAAACCGCCGATTTCGGTTGATACTCCGTCGGCAGACCACGCCGAAACTCATATTTGAATGCAAAGCACGCCGATTTTAGCCGATACGACAATCGCTAGTTTTGGCAGGCGAATACGCTTTTTGCCTAGCTAGCAAGAAATTTAATAGCCCACAGCCTGCGCTCTCGGCTATAGTCTACTCTTGCGCTGCTTGCAGGAATTTTAACCCGTACTTTCGTATCTTGTAAGGGCCCGTATAAGGTCGAATTTATCTAAAACCGCAAGCTCGACTCGCTCGCTTATCCGCGCCGCGCAGTATGCTGAATAAAATTTAAAATTCCTCGCAGCACAAATTCAGTCCGCACGCCCCAATAAAGCTTAAATTTAAATTTAGCCTTAACGACGAGAAGGCATCGCGTTTTAAATTTAAAACCGCGGGTAAAATTTTGAATGAAATTTTGATATAAAAAAGGCGGCTAAATTTCAAAATTTCATCAAATTTAGCCGCGAGATAAGCGCCTGTTATCTTTCGCAGAAGCCCGAAAGAATATCTTTTGAACTTATTCTATTATTAGAATCTTCTTTGCCGTTTTTAGTAATTTTAAATTTATTGGACAGGCTTACGCTCTTGTTGGCATTTAACACAAAATTTAGCTCAACCGTAGAGGGTAATAGCTTTGCCTCTTTTCCTAGCTCAGCTTTTTCTTGTTCAGGCGTTAGCTGAGACAAATAAACAGCTTCTTTCACTTCTTCCAAAAGCATCATAATATCACCCATACAATTTGTTTCGTTGATTCTAGAATCGCCGGGCTTTAGTATTTCATATATTAATTTATCGTCACAATCAACTAGCATTCGTCGATCGTTATAATCTATCTTCCCTTTAGTCTTGAGCGTTTTTTGAAATTTTGCATCGTTTATTTTGCAATGCTCATTCGCTATCTTAAGCAGACCTTGCTTATCATAAGTCTTTCCTCCATAAAAGATCATAGCGCTATCTAAAATAGCGCTCAACAGCTCTTGGTCGAGCTCTTTCTTTGATTCTACATTCTTTGCTATCACTTTCTCCGTATCCACGTCGCAGACCATCTTAACCGTCTTTAATCCGCCGTTTTCCTCTTTGCTCCACGTAACACTTTTGCAGATTTTCGAGCCCTCGATCGCCGTGCCGATACTCATAGACTTGAAATCAGGCAGAGTGTAGTTTTTTACGAGCTCTACTTCGTCCTCGCCGCATCCTGTTAAAATAAATGCCGCAAGCGCGACACCTAGCGCATATCTCATCTTCACTCCTTTAAAATAAATTCTGAAAATAATGCTACCCCCCCCCTGCTTAAAAACGGGTAAATTTATAGCCTAAATTTTAAAATTTCGCCGTCAAAATTTCGCTCTCTCAATCCACGAAATTCTGCGCGCCGCAATTTTGCCGCGCATGCGGCGCTTTGCGCCTTTTAGTGAAATAGTCTTGCGGTAAAATTCCAAGATAGCCCGTCCGCATCGCATCGCAGAAATTCCCCGCGCAGTTTCGCGCACGAAGGCGGTAAAATTTAGAAATTTTAACCAAACTTTCGCTATCATCACGGCTTAAATTTCACCCAAAGGAAACCGATGTTTGAATGGATCGCCTCACCCGAGGCATGGATCAGCCTGGCGACGCTCACGGGGCTTGAGATCGTGCTTGGCATCGACAATATCATCTTTATCGCGATTTTATGCGGCCGCCTGCCCGAGGCGCAGCGCGGACGCGCCCGTATAATGGGGCTCGCGCTTGCGATGTTCACGCGCATACTGCTGCTTCTTAGCCTAAGCTGGATCATGGGGCTTACCAAGCCGCTATTTAGCGTGCTTACGCGCGATTTTAGCGGACGCGATCTCGTGCTGATCGGCGGCGGATTGTTTCTACTCGTCAAATCCACGCTCGAAATCCACTCCAGCGCCACGGGCGAGGCGCACGAACATAGCGCCGGCGGCGGCAAGGCAAGCTTCGGCGGCACGCTCGTGCAGATCGCAGTTTTGGACATCATTTTTTCGCTCGACAGCGTCATCACCGCCGTGGGCATGGCGCAGCACCTGCCCGTGATGATCCTCGCAGTCATCATCGCCGTGGGCGTGATGATGCTCGCTAGCGGCGCGATCGCGCGCTTCGTGGACGCAAACCCTACGATCAAAATTTTAGCGCTTGCGTTTTTGATCCTAGTGGGCGTCTCTCTGATCGCCGACGGCCTGGGCTTTCACATACCTAAGGGCTACATCTACTTCTCGATGGCGTTTTCGCTGCTGGTGGAGCTCATCAATATCCAGATCCGCAAAAAATCCGCCGCGAAATAGAGAAGGGGCGGAATTTTTCTAAATTTGAAAGGCGCGCATGGGATTTGCTAAATTTCTTTCGCCGCGGCAGATCAAGCTTGCTCGCGGCACGGCCAGGGATTTGAAGCTACAGCCCGCGGCTGCAGACATAGCGAAATTTAGCTTTACGCTGGAGGGCTTGCGCTTTGCGGGGAATTTGGACTTAAAGCGCGACGGACTTTATCTTCCGATACGCGAGGGCGACGAGCTGGCGGTGATATACGAGGCTTCAAGCTCAAATTCCGACCACGAAGCTTTGAGGGGGTTAAATTCCAGCCGAAGCGCTTTAAGTGGCGCCGATTTAAGCGGCGAAAATTCCGCGCCACGCTCTAGTTACGAAACTCCAAATAGCAAAAATTCCACTGCCGCAAATTTAGACTGCGACGCACATAGCAATACCGAGGCAAGTGCACGCCAAAATTCTGCGGTATTTGATTTAGTGGGCAAAGATCGCAGCGGTATAAATTCCGCCGCTTTGAGCCTGATCCGCGAAGGCTTTAACGAGCAGGCGAACGCTAATACGGAATTTTATACTTCGAGTTTGAATTGCAAAGATTTAAGCGGCCCCCTCTCTTTAAATTCTACTCGCGAGAGCTGTGGCGACGCTTTGGCAAACCCCGCCGCTTCCGCCCTTCCGATAGATTTTGTTAATCTAAGCCTGGGCGCGCAGCGCTGGAAGGACGCCGGCAGCACGGCACTCGCCGCGATATTCGCAGCTTTCGGCGTAGCGCTAGCTGCGATGAGTATCTACTGCATAATCTTTATTTTTGAAAAGAACGATCCTGCGGTGGCGATAGCCCTGCCCGTCCTCGCGCCTTTTGCGTATTGCAGCTTCAAGTTTATGCGAAGAGACTGGCGCGCCGCGAAGTTTGGACGCATATTCGCAGCGCTTCCGCACTCCAAAGAGCCCAAGCGAAGCGGCGAAGCAGAGGGCTATGCTAGCGGCGTGCGCGTGCTGCAAAGCGGCGACGTTTATTATTATGGCTTCGCGCTGGACGGGCTATATTTATCGGGCGATAGCAAGCGGCGTATCGTCTCCGGCGCGCTACGTGCGGATCAAAATTTAGCGGAGCTTGCGGACGGCGAAAATTGCATGAAATTTAAGAATTTAGACGCAGAAAATTCCGTAAATTCTACGAGTATTAAGAATTTTGCGAAATCAGCGAATTCCGCAAGCTCTGTAAATTCTACTAACGCAGCAAATTCTATAAATTCCGCCAGCTCTGCCGAAGCCGCGGCACCCGCCAAGGCGAAGGACGCTTCGCAGAGCTTCGAGCTGCAAAACGGCGATATTCTCCGCGCCCGCTACAAGGACTACCGCGTAAGCGGACTGTGGAACCAAAGCCGTGGTAGCGAGCTCGGCGATACGCGTAGCGGGCTTCGGCGCGTGATAGATTTTATCGCGAGCGTGGCGCTACAAATAGGTCTGCGTCTAGGCGGTGCGCTCGTGCTGACGTGGCTCGGCGATCACATCGGCGGCTCCTTCGGCAACACCCTAAGCTTCATCGGATTTTTGCTGCTGCTTAGCCTTATGCTTTGAAAGGCGAATTTCAAACGGTAGCCTCGCAAAATTCTATAACTTCACGAAATTTCAAATTCCGCAGTTTCGCAGAATTCTGCAGCGAGCGGATTTGGATTTTAAATTTAGCGGCGTAAATTCTAAATCCAAATCTCGCGCGGCGTAAATTTGCGCTATAATCTAGCGAAAATCAAAGATTTAAAGGACGCGGCTTGAAAATTTTAATTTCGTTTTTATGCTTATTAAACTTCGTATTCGCTGAGGTGACGCCCGCTTTGGCGGGAGGTGCAAACAGCGCTCAAAAGGATCAAAACCTAGAAATTTTAACGGCAAATTTAGACGCGGCGCTGAAAGAAATCGATGAAGCCAGGCATCGCCCCGATGGGACGCCCTGCGAGAGCATCGTTAGGCTAAGGGCTGCGTTTATGGAGTTTTTGCAAAGCGCGGGCGAGAGCGCTCCACAAATTTTAAAATCCTTGAGGTTCGCACCGAATATGGCGATCTCGCAGGACGGCAAGTTTCGGGCATATTCGGTAAATATCAGCACTGGCGGCACGATGGGCGCGAACTACGTAGCGTATCAATACGTAAACGGCGAGCGAAATTTCATTATGGATTTTACCGGCAAAAATACACAGCATCTGCAAGAATGCGTCCTTGGCGGCGGGCGGGATTGCGACTGCGGCGAGTGGGCGTTTGATACCGCATGGGGCAGCGAGCAAGTGATAAAAGTTTTTAAAGTTAAAGAAAATTTATATCTAGTTTACGGAGTATCAAAGGGCTCTAACAGAGTCGCAAGTGACGAACTTAAGGCAGTAGAAGTAAATGAAACAGGTATAAAAACGGCGAATATATTTCATTACGTCAGCTTATGCGGCGGGGATTGCGACTGCTCTAAGATGAACTCTTTAACGCCATCTGGCGATTCCGCCGTGTTTAGCATAAGATATGACTTCTTCTCATATTTAGATGGCAGCGATGAGATAAAGAATAAATACGCTAAAAGGACGTTTTTGACCTTTGAAAACGGCATACTGGGCGCTCTTAAGGTAAAATCTAGCGACAAATACCCTGACGGCGAGCTCGTCGATGAATATCGATATTTTAAATTTGACGGCGAAAAATTTACGATAGAGAGCAAAATAACTCATTGCGAGCCCAGTAAAATTATAGAGGAGTTAGTCGCGCCCTCTAGCGCGCAGGGGCTTTGATAGGTGCTGCTACGCTTGGCGGTTGCGTTAAATTTAAAGACTTTGAGGTTATAAATTTCAAGGTGCGGCAAATTTCAAATTTTAATCTTTTAAAATTTTGGCTACAAAATTTTAAAGCGTAGAATTTCAAGGCGCGGAATTTTATTTTCAGAATTTTAAATTTTACGCTGCGAAATTCCGTAGTGTGGATTAAAATTTTAAATTTCAAAACGCGCGGGATTTTACGCGCCTTAAAATTTCAAAGTACGAAATCAAAAAGCGAAATTTTAAAATTTCAAATTTTAAGGCGCACAGAGCTGTAGCATGTGGAAGCCGCGGCGCGGCGTGTGAAGTTATATTATAGTGCGCGAGGCTGTGACATGCAAAGCTGCGGCGAGCCGCCCGCTAGCTCCAAATTCTTTCGTTTAGTTTTAAGTTTTTTACGATCGCTAAAAAATGCGAAAGCTCGCGCTTGAGCTGCGCGGCAGGGTCGCGGCGCAGCACGCTTTCGTCGATGTCCGGCTCGAAATTATCGCGCCCCGTATTTACGAAAATATAAATTTTGCTATCTGCGAAGCTAAGACTGACGGGCGCGGCTACGGCGCCTGCGAAGCGCAAGAGCCTGCGCATAAAGGCTGGCGTTAGAATGTACATCGCGCTCGTCGCGTCCTCGCAATACACGGCGAAGGCGGCATTAAACTCCGCATCGTCCATATCGATCTTTTTTAGCCCGAGGGTGTTCGGCGCGCCGGTGCGAGCGGGAAAAATCAGGGTTTTGGCACTTATGCGTTTGTTAAATTCCGCGTAGAAAAAGGTACCGAGGATTTCGCTTTTCAAAATTCTATTAAACAATTTCACATCGCAAAAGGCAAAACTCACGCCGTCATAAACGCCCAAAACCCTGTCGTTGCCGTCTAAGAATTCGTCTAGTCGCGAAAAAAGCTCAGAGAGCTTGAGTTTGGCGGGATCGATACTGCCTTCAATATCGTATCGATAGCCGAACGCTTTAAAATAAGGCCTTAGATAATGCTCTTTAAAAGCGCGCCGAAATTTTATCGAATAAGCTCGTTTAAGCACTCTAAATAATACAAAAAAACTCGAAGCGGCCAAGACTAAAGTCATGGCTGCGAATGAGATATATTTGGAAGTCGTTGGGTGGCTTTGTAAACCGATCCAAAATAGGCACATTATAAAAACGTAGACAGCACAGATTATCTTAGCTTTTATAGAGCTTTCATCGCACAAAACGCCTACGATAAGAACAGGCCCGAATAATCCGATAGACGACACCAAAGTCGCCATACCTTCTTCGTCGCGTAGCTTGTATAACAAAAACGCGCCGTAAAATAGCATGCACGCTGCCGTTAAGATCATATTTCTTTTCGCCTTATACAAAAGCCCCAGTCTGATCTGCTCCAGCTCGCTCGCGCTCATTTTGCTCCTTTTTAAATTTAAGATGGATTATGACGCCTGCGGGCTTTAAATTTGCTTACGAACGGCGACGAAATTTTAAAATTTAGACTTGCGTAAATTTACGGTTAAATTTTAGCGTCGGATCGTCTAAATGTAGCGAAGGCGGAATCTTGGTAGAAGTTTAAGCGGCACGAAATTTTAAAAATTCCGTGCCATAAGAGAGATAAAATTTTACGGGCGCGCTTTAAATTCGCTATAAAATTTCACTGCGCGACAGCGTAAAATTTCGCGAAACAAACGCCGCAGATTATGCTGCGAAATTTAGGGCGCCCGAGCGGACGCCGATAAATTTACGAACGCCCGCGCCACAAAAGCACTGCGCGGACGCCGCTAGCAAAATTTAAATTTTTCTATAAGGCGCCTGTCCGACTTCGTAGAAGTTGTTACCCTCGCTATCGATCGCTACGATAGCAGGGAAGTCCTCGACCGTAAGTCTCGCGACCGCCTCAGGTCCTAGCTCTGGATAGGCTAGCACTTCGTATTTTTTGATGCTTTGGCTAATCAGCGCGCCCGCGCCGCCGATAGCGACCATATAGACGCAGCCCGATTTTTTCATCGCCTCTACGACGGCGTCGCTGCGGTAGCCCTTGCCGATCATGCCGTTGATGCCTACTTCGTTTATCATCGTCGGAGTGTATTTATCCATGCGTCCGCTAGTCGTAGGTCCTGCGGCGCCGATTGCCTGACCGGGTTTGGCGGGGGTTGGTCCCAGGTAATATATCGTCTCGCCGGCTAAGTTTACGGGTAGCTTCTCGCCGCGAGCGAGGGTTTCGGTTAGAGCCTTGTGCGCGGCATCGCGAGCTGCGATGATGGTGCCGCTAATTAGGACGTTATCGCCCGCCTTTAGGCTTTTTACTACGCTTTTATCGAAAGGTGCGGTAATTCTTTTAACTTCTGACATGATTTCCTCCTTATAGTTCAGCATCGGCATGGCGAGCCGCGTGGCAGTTGATATTAACGGCGACCGGAAGCCCCGCTATGTGGGTCGGATACCACTCTACATTTACCTTAACGGCGGTATTTATGCCGCCCAAACCCTGCGGACCGACGCCCGTAGCGCGCGCCATCTCCAGTAGCTCATCCTCTAGCTTGGCGTAGCGCTCGTCGGGATTTCTGCTGTCGATCGAGCGAACCGCGGCTTGCTTGGCCAAAAGCGCCGCCTTATCCATCGTGCCACCGATACCGACGCCTACAACCATAGGAGGGCAAGCGTTAGGACCAGCGTATTTGACCGCCTCTAAAAATACTTTTTTTACCCCCTCGATGCCGTCTGCGGGAACGAGCATTTTTAGCACCGATTTGTTTTCGCTGCCAAAGCCCTTTGGGGCCACTTTGATCTTAAGCTTGTCGCCGGGGATGATGCGGGTATTGATGACCGCGGGAGTATTGTTTGTGGTGTTTTTGCGCTCAAAAAGCGGCTCTGCGACCACGGATTTGCGCAGGTAACCGCCTACGTAGCCGTCCGCAACGCCTGCGTTGATAGCATCCTCCAGATATCCACCCTCGATATGCACATCCTGACCGAGTTCGACAAAAACCACCGTCATACCGGTATCTTGGCAGATCGGCGCGACCTCTTTTGCCGCCAAATCGGCATTTTGCAAGAGCTTGCCTAAGATATCTTTGCCGATAGGCGAAGTCTCGTTCTCGCGCGCTTTTTCAAATGCTGCGCGCATATCTGGCGTGACTTTATAACAGGCTTTTTTACAAAGCTCGCTGACCACTTTTGTAATCTCAGCCGCTTGGATCGTTTTCATGATCTCTCCTTGTATTGAAATTTTAATGGATTATATTCCGTTAAACTAAAAACTTAGTTTAAAATTTTATCTTCATTTAATAAATTTTAACAAAAGGCTAGAAAATAAGCGGCTTTTAATCTTTTTATAATAAAATACCGCTTTCCGAATTATCAAATACTAAAAATTTTGCGAAGAAATTTTAAAATCAAGGAAACCTATGAAAAAGAAAACTCTTGTGCTGCTCGTGGGCGCTTGTGTGCTTATAGGAATGATACTTTCTCTTGGGATTGCGGAGATGGTTCACCTTACGGGCACCGATAAATTCTGCGTATCCTGTCATACGATGCAACCGATGGCAAACGCATTTCACAACGATGTTCACGGCGGCAATAACCCGCAAGGCTTCAAGGCCGATTGCGTCGCCTGTCACGTTTCTCATGAAAATACCTTTATGTATCTTTGGACTAAAGCTCTAACCTCCGCAAATGATGTCTACAAGACGGTCTTTACCGACGCAGATAAGATCGATTGGCAAGAAAAACGCAAGGAGCGAAATCATTTCGTTTATGAAAGCGGCTGCCTGAGCTGCCACCGAAATTTAAAAGAGCAGAATAATCAAGTAAATAAAGCCTGGCTCGCGCATAGGGATTATTTCGCGGGCACTACCGGCAAAACCTGCGTGCAGTGCCACGAAAACGTCGGCCACAAAAATATGGGTATAGAGATTACCAAATATTGGGATAAATACAACCGAGAAAATAACAAAACCAAGTAAAGGAGAAGCAATGCTAAAAAAAGTCGCTATTGTAATAGCCTGTATCGCATCGTTTGCATTCGCAGAAATGCCCGCGCAGCATGCGAATATGTCCGCGTCGGACGCGAACGTAAGCAATTCTGTAAACGTTAGTCTTACGAAGAATTTAAAGGTAAATAGGCAGCTTACGCCGCTAGCTAGACGCTGCGTAGAGTGCCATGCCGAAAAAACTCCGGGCGTCGTTGCGGATTGGAAGATGAGCCGCCACGCTCACGTAGGCGTTAGCTGTACCGACTGCCACTCGCAGCCAGCAGATAGCCCTATGGCAGCTAAAGAGCCGCATCCGAAAGACACAGACAATCATATTTCGGTGCTAGTTAGCCCAAAAACCTGTGCCAAATGCCACAGCAACGAGGTTAAAGAGTTTGAAAACAGCGGTCACGCAAGAGGTGCTATGCAGATGCAAGCCAACAAAGGAATGGTTGATCTAATGTATCACTATGAAGGACGTGATATCCCTGATCTTACACACGCGCCTGATATTACCGGCTGCTCTCAATGCCACGGTAGCGTCGTTAAAATGGATGAGCATAACAAGCCTACCAAAGAGACCTGGCCCGTTTACGGCATCGGTACGGTTTATCCGGACGGTAGCGTAGGCGGATGCAAATCATGCCACTCGGGTCATAAATTTTCGATCGCCGAAGCTCGTAAGCCTGCTGCTTGCGCATCTTGCCACTTAGGACCTGATCATCCGGATATCGAAATTTACAATAACTCGATGCATGGGCACGTATTTAACGCTGAAGGCAATGAGTGGAAATTTGACAGCGCTCCTGGTACTTGGGCAGTTCCTGACTACCGCGCTCCTACATGCGCGACCTGCCATATTAGCGGCGGTGTGGGCGATCTAAACTCCACTCACAACGTATCTCAACGCTTGAAGTGGAATTTGTGGCTGCCTAAGAGCAATCTACGCACCGGCGGTAATGAGACCGCGGTAAGCGAGTTTTTAAATACCGGCAAGTTAAACATTGGTAATCCTTTGGCGGGTAACCTAAACGGTCCTGAGGCAGCGCGTGCCGAGATGAAGCAAGTCTGCAAAGAGTGCCACGCAAGTACCCACACGAATAATTTCTTTGAGATGGGCGATAAGCAGGTACTTCTATATAACGTTTACAACGACGAAGCGACTAAGATGCTAAAAGAGCTTAAGGAAAAGAAACTCCTAAAAGACGATCCTTGGGCGGATGCGTTCCAGCGAATCTATTATGTTTCATGGCACCACGAGGGTCGCAGAATGCGCCAAGGCGCGCTAATGGGCGGACCTGATTATTCGCATTGGCACGGCGTATTCGAGGTCAAAAATGACATCAGAGAGATGCGCGAAATCTACGAGCGCCGCATCAAAACCGGCAAGATCGAGGAATAATCCCTCTTAGTCTGCTAAATTCTGCCGGACTAAACAGATCAAGCTTGTAAGCCCCTGCGCTTCGCAGGGGCTTTTTTGTTTGGATAAAATTTTGGAATTTTATTTTGTAATCCGCGCAAAACCCATCGAAAATCGCCCCTAAAATCCACTACAAAATCACTATCTAATTATTTAAGATTATTGAGAATTTATGACGGAAGTAGCTGATAAATTAGAGTAAATTTATCTCTTTGCAATCCAAAATTAGCTACAATCGCGCATATCATTTAAAAGGAATTTTATGGACAAGCAAACGGCATTAGACTTTTTGAGACTTCATCAGCCGATGCCTGCGCAGCTTTCGGATCAGCTTGTGGCAGAGTTTCGCGCGGTACGGGAGTTTTTGCGTGACAATCCATGTGATGAAGCGCTTGAGCCGCTTTTGCGCTCGCTAAATGAAGGCGACGGCGCAGGTGAATATCCACTCGTGGACGAGGTGCTAGGTGCGGCGGACGATGCTGCTGCGGTAGCTGCGATTAGAGCGGTCTTGGAAGATCCGAGCACGGGCAGCGGAGCGCGATTTTGGGCGACGCTTTTTAGCGTGAGCTTCGTCCGTAAGGAGCTCATCGCAAGCCTGGAGACATCGCTTAAATACGCAAACGATGATTTGATCGAGCTTACGAAGGAACAGATCGAAATGTTTAAGCAGCTGACGTAAAGCTAGCTGCGTAACTTATAGTTGCGCCTTGCTCACCAGATTGCGCTGCTACAAAGCAAATCCAAATTTATAAAAATCGGCTTAATCGAAGGCTGCTTTTAAATTTTAAAATTTTGCGGTCGCTTAAAATTTTTTAGAGGCGGCGATCGAGCAGGCGGCGCACTTTATTTTCTATGGGCTGTGGCAGGCGCCCTGTGCGAGGGTTGTTATCGGCAAAGATATAGCGTCGCCGCTAAGTGCGAGCGGCGCAGGCACCGCGAGATATGTATCTAGGAGGGTAGAAATTTCACGGCGTCGTTTGAAGTAAAATTTTAAATCTGCAGGCTTGTGATAGAATTTAAGTCGTAATAATGAAGCATAATTTAATATCGCTATGAGCTCACCGCTGAAATTTTAAGATTACGTCGCGCAGTGACGAGATTTCGCTCAGTGCGATCCGTACGAAATTTTAAGTAATGAGTTTGAGAGGAAATTCTAAAGCGCGAGTTAGACTATAAACTAGCACCGTCGGTAGAGGATACCGCGTCTTTTGCGCCGAGAACTTCGATTGCACGGCAAAGAATTTTACGCTTTTAGCACTACAACTATGAACCTCGACCACGCAGTGAGCAAGGCTGCGCTGCGCTATGCGACTAAGTATGTTGCGCATTTCATAAGCGATCTTGTAGCGAGATTAGATTATGAGTCTCGGCGTGCGGCATAGGAATTTGGGCGGGTGTGATCCGCGTGGGATTATACGGCGCAGATTTTGCGCCTCCATCTGCACCGCCAAAAATTCTACCGAGCGGAGTTGCGATCTAGAAATTTTGCAGCGGTACGAAATCTCCTAGCGCGGATTTTGAGCTTGCGCAAAATTTCGCACCGGCTAGCATTTTAGAGACCTGAAATTTTAAATTGCATGTCGCTTTAAAATTTTAAACTTATGAAATTTGAGCCGCGCTTACTTTTAAGTCCTAATTCCGCGCCATGTTTGGCGATGAAATTTTAAAATTTCATCGCGCCAAGAGCAGCTCGATCAATCGGCGGACGCAGTTAAAAATTAAGTATATATAAAATTCATCGGCGCGCGTGAAGCGGAGCTAAATTTAAATTGCGGGCTAAATTTTAAAGTGCGGCTTAGACCGCTACGCGGGCGTTCACTTTCGGTTCTAAAATAGTTAAATTTAGCGCTAGCGTCTGCGGGAGCTTCGGCTACCTGATTTTTGCGGTGCCGAAGCAAAGTCCGTTTTCGTTGCACTGCATATTTTCGATTTGCGGATCCTCGTTTTCGCCGCAAATTTGAATCATTTGATGCGACGCCTCGTCCATTTTGGGCTCGCTGCAATGCGAAACGCCTGGCTTTGGCTGCTCTGGAGCGGAGCAAGCGCATACAAACAGCGCTGCGCAGGTAAACAAGAGGGCGTTTTTCATTTTAAATCCTTTTAAAAAATTTCGTAATTTTATCTTTACAAAACTGAAATTTTACGGAATTTAAAGCGTTTTGGCTAAATTTAATGCAGCTGCATCTGCAAATATAAATTTTCTAAATTTCGCGTTAGATACGAAGAGGCGGCGTGTAAAGCGAGATAAATTTAATATTTGCGGGCGAGCTTTAAGACGCAGCCCAAATCGTTTTGCGGAAAGATATAAGATTAAAGATTTGCCTAATCCTGTCTATCGTTTTAAAATTTTTTACCGAAAGCCGCTATAATTGCGCCCTTTAAACTAAAATAAGGAGAAAACATGGCAATGACGAATTACATGGAACTTTTGATGGCAAATCAGCCGTGGAATTTGATTTTATTTATGGCGGTGCCGATGGGCTTAGCAGAAGCGATAGTAGCGAGCGAATTTTTTAGCTTGTACCGCGCGAAGGAGGGCTCTTTGGCGCTAAAAATCAATAGATGCCTTAGCATCATTCTCGGCGCTTATTTTACGATATTAATCATTTACGTAGCGGTTAAAATTTTGCCCGTCATTCATTTACGTGGCGCTGCGGACGCCTTAGCTTTGGCGGCATACGTAGCGGCGGCGCTGCCTGCGCTGGTGCTGCTACTTTTGGAGCTCGGAGTTATCGCAAAAGGAGCGGAATTTAGAGCTAGGCTTAAATTTCATTTCTTGGCGCTGATTGTATTTTTGGTGCTAGGACACGTCGCGATGATTTTTGGAATGACCGATCCAGGTATGAGCGGCATGGATCATTCTATGATGGATCATGGCTCGATGAGCGGGATGAGCCACGATATGGGCTCAATGGAGGGGATGGATCATTCGCGTATGAATCATGGCTCGATGGAGAACATGGATCACGGCGGCATGGATCACTCAAAGATGGAGCATTCGCATTAACTTTTAGCTTGCCCGGCTTGGGCTAAATTTTAAATTCTATTCCGCCGAGCTGCGGAGCTGATAGATCTTTATGATTTGATTGCCTTTGTCTGTGAAATGCATATGCAAGCACCTCTCAAATAAAATTTTACCGTCTTTCATCTGTCGCCTGCGAGGCGGTAAAATTTAATATCAAGCTTATCACCCCGCCTTTTTATGTTCTTGTGATATTTTTATTCGACTTATACAGACGTAAAGCTCGCACATATGCGGTTTGAGGTCTAAATTGGCGTGCAAACCGCTTTGGTATATTTTTTAACGTTAGTTTAATGCTAAATTTATATAATCTAAGTCTAGTTATATTTTAAGAGATGATTAAGAATGAAATGCGCTAAACTTGGAGGCGGATAGAGTATGCAAGATTACGAATTATTGGACGTTTTGTCCAATAAAAGGGTTCTTTGCCTAGAGGACGAGCCCGGGATTTTAAAAATATAACCGAATCGCTGCAGCTGTTTTTCGGCGAAGTAGTGGGGGTTAAGGACGGGCTGGAGGCGCTTGATGAGGCGATGAGCGGTTCGTACGACGCGCTGGTTTTTGATATCGGCGTGCCGCATATGGATGGGCTAGAGGTCGTTAAAAAGATCCGAGCTGCCGGCATCAGCGTGCCGATCGTGATACTTTCGAGCCACACCGAGCAAGAGTATCTGTGGCGGGCGGTGGAGCTTAAGATCACCAGGTATCTGCCTAAGCCGTACGACAAAAACGCCTTTATAAAGGCGCTGCAAGACGTCGCAGCGGAGCTGATAAATCACGCGCCGATATTTAGCATAAGCAGTGAGCTGAAGTATGATTTTGCCAAAAAGATCATCTACGTCAAAGACAGTGCCTGTCATCTTTCCAAAAGCGAGAGCAAGCTTTTGGAGTACTTCTTAGCGCGCAAAAATCAAACCATAACCTACGAGCAGCTATTTGATTATATGTGGGAGTTCGAGCAGCCCAGCAAGGAGGCGATCAAGGCGATCGTCAAAGAGCTGCGCCGCAAGATCGGCAAGGACGTGATCAAAAATTTATATGCGGTGGGGTATCTCTTTGAAGTATAAATTTAAATTTATCGTAGCGCTTTTCGTGCTGCTATATATCGTAATTACGGCTTTGGTTTTTAACTTCTACCGCGAGCTTGCGCTAAAAGACACGAGGCGCGAGGCGTTTTATATCCTAGATACGATGAATGCGGTGCGCGATTACGTCTCGACCGTGCAGCGCCCGTTAATAAACGAGCTTAAAGAAAAAAAGCTTCTAAGCGAGGACTTTTTCGATCCGAGGCTGATGTCCTCGACCTACATAACGCGCGAAATTTATAAAATTCAGCTCGCCAAAGAAAACATCAACTACGACTACAAGCTCGTCGCTACCGATCCGCTCAATCCCGAGCACGCTGGAAGCGAGTTTGAGAATGAAATTTTAGAGGGCTTTAAAGAAAGCAAATATAAAGAATATTCCAGAATCGTCTACGATAAAGGTGTCGCCTCGTATCTTTTGAGCCTGCCGATAACAAACTCTCAGCCTTCGTGCACCGAGTGCCACAGCATCAACGCAGCGCCTAAAAAGATGCAAGAGCTCTACGGCGATGTGGGAAATTTCAAAGGCGGCCTAGGTGATACGATCGCGATGATAAGCTTTAAAATTCCGATAAAAAGTATTTTGCTTTATCACACCAAAGAGTTTGTCGTTAGCGGCCTAAGCTTACTTGTGGTGTTTTTGATCTGTATATTTTGTATCTATAAAATTCACAAAAAAAACGCGACTTTAAAGATGCAAACGCAGCTTTTACTGATAAATCAAAGCCGCCTAGCGCTCATGGGCGAGATGATCGGCAATATCTCGCACCAGTGGCGCCAGCCGCTATCGCAGATCAGCTCTACGCTTATAAATTTAGAGCTTTATAGCGAGCGGGGCAAGCTCTCAAAAGAGAGGCTCGAAGGCGGCATAAAAGACGCGGGCGAGCAGGTAAAATTTATGAGCGATACGATCGAGGATTTTAAAAATTTCTTCAATCCGAATATGCCAAAGAAAGAATTTAGCGCCAGCGAGGCGATCGAGCAGGCGCGTAAAATTTTAAACGCCTCGCTTAAAAAGCACGTCATCGACATAAGCGTGCGGATAGAAGAAAATTTCACGCTTTATGGCAACGTAAACGAGCTCATCCAGGTGCTAATAAACATCATAAACAACGCAAAGGAGGCATTTTTGGACGTGCCGCTTAAACGGCGCGAGATTAAAATTCGTTCATTTTTAAAACAGGACGAGCGAGTAATCACGATCGAAAATAACGCAAGCCGCATCGATGAAGCGCAGCTAGATAAAATTTTTGAGCCGCACTTTACGACAAAACAGCAGGGCAGTGGGCTCGGGCTATATATGAGCAAGATGATAATCGAAAAAAACGGAGGGAGCATAAGCGCTGCGAATTCCGACGAAGGCGCAATATTTACGATCTCTTTTCGTTAAATTTAGACTTCATTAAATTTCTCCCTTTTTCGCCCTTTTTTGTTGGTATTATTTCAATCGTAAAACTTTGCTAATTTAAAAATTTGATTTTCAAAGGAGGAGCCATGAAAAAATGGAATAAGATGCTACTAGGCGCGCTCGCCTGTATTAGCATTTTTGCCGCAGGAGCCTGTGCCGATGAAGGCATGGGGCATGAGATGGAAATGTCGCAAAAATCGCGCGACGTCATCGCAAATCCTAAGGGCACGTTGCAAAGCAGAGGCGTCATATCCTTGCAGGACTACGTCGTAGAAGAGCGAGAGATGTATGACTGGCTATTTAAAAATCACCCGATTTTTACCAAATACGGCGGTAAGACGGTCGGTAAGATGGATGTACACGACCGAGGTTTGGAGTGGCTTGCGGAAGGGCATGGATTTGACTTTTCGAAGGCTAGCAAAAGAGACGACGGCAAGGGCTATAGCTCTATGATGTATAGAATCCCTGCGGGCTCTTCTTTGCAATTTCCGAATAAATTCATAGGTCCTGAAAAATGCGGCGAGTGCCACCCTGCACAGTATGAGACATGGAGCAGATCGCGCCACGCCACTACTATCCGCTTCCCGGGCGAGCACCCGGAGGTTAATAACAACCTAACCGATCCTGTATTTAGCCCAGATACGGCGTCGATCCTTCCAAAAGGTATTACCCCTGACGTAATTTATGCGACCGTGGGACACTTAAGGACAAAATTCGGCTACGTAGATGCATGGCTTCTACGCGGAACCTATCACGTAGAGGGCGGTTTGCTAAGAGATGGCACCGGTCAAATCGTAGCCGGCGGCAACCAATTCCAAAGGACCTGGGCGTTAAATTTAGATGATGAGACGGTCAAAAAGATCAAAAAGATCGTTCCGGAATTCCCGGGCACGCTTGAGGAATACGGCGATAACGGCGGTTACGTAAGAGGTCTTGCGTCGTATGCTGCGAAATACAAAAAATCGATGTTTTTCCAAGCAAACAGCTCGTACTGCGAAGTCTGCCACCCATTCAAATTCGATTTTAAAACTAAAAAAGAATTCTATGCTGCTTTGGGTAACGCAAAAGAGCTTCAAAAGCACACTATCTCCAAGGGTATCACCTGCGAAGAGTGCCATGGAGCGGGTGGTCACCTTGACGGCGCTACAAATTTTAGAACCTCAAACTGCGAACGCTGCCACCAAAGATTTAACTATAGCCCTGATTTAGCTCGTGCTAATCCACTAAACAACGGAAATCCCGATCTATCTCTTAGCTCTAAATTTAAATCTATGGGTCCTGGCTGCGGCTCCGAGGGCTCACAGTCATATTTCACTGCTCACTATGATAAGGGTATGCGCTGCGTAACCTGCCACGATCCGCACGATAATACAGGACCTGTCGTAGGCGACAAGAGCGTCAAGGGCGTAAATTACAACTCCGAGCAGGGCTATTTGAGTGCGTTTTATACAAAGCCTAAGATCACAAAAGAGTGCAAAGATTGCCACCAAGAGCAAGCCTACATCGCCGCAAGAGCCGATACGCATAAAGACAACACCTGCGCATCTTGCCACATGCCGTTTATGATGAGCTGCGAGAACTTCTATGCTATTCAGTTCCAAGACAACGCGGGATTTGATACTCAAAGAAGATCGCACATCTGGAAGATCGATATCGATCCTGCTAGAAAATCTCTAGTCGCAGGCGATGCCGCTAAAGGCCCAAGAGATGCGAAAGATTGGCACTTCCAAAGAAATAAAGATGGACGAAATTTCGTCGATCTTATGTGGTCGTGCGCAAGAACGTCTTGGGCGGATAAAGATATGCAAGATACCAAAGGCTGCCACAGCCCTGTCGTTTCCGAGCTAAAAGAGACGCTTCACTTCAAGAACCAAAAGCAGGTTTACGATGAGGTTATGGGCTGGCAAACTCCGATTAAGAGCGACTTCTCGCAAGTTAAGATCGGTATTCAAGGAATTTACTCTATCCTTGAGACTAAAAAGCTTAACTCCAGCGACAAAACTCGCGTTTACGAGCTGATCGAAAAAGCTCAAGACACCGTCGATCTTATCGAAAAAGACGGCTCATGGGGAATGCATGGCTTTAAATATACTAAGCAAAGGCTAGAAGCCGCTAAAGAGTATATCAAAGAGGCTCAAAGAATTCTAAATAATAATTTATAATTCTTTCGGGGTCGCGTAAGTTCGCGGCCCCGAAATTTAAAAGGCAAATGTATGCAAAAAAGACTGAAAATTTTCTTGCCTATCGTTTTGGCAAGCTGCGCGTTGGGCGCGAATTTAACTACGCAAGAACAAAAAGAATCTTATAGCATCGGAGCTTCTACCGGAAGCTATGTTTCAAACCAGCTGCATTCACAAGCCGCATTAGGCGTCAAATACGACTTAGATGCGGTGATAGAGGGGTTTTTGGACGCTCTTAAAAAGCAGCAGAAGCTAAAAGATGAGGAAATTATTGCGCTTTTGAATCAAAGAGCCGATAAGCTAAATAAGATCGTAGAAACAAATTCCAAAGCGGAGCTTGATAAAAATTTAAAAGCAGGCAAGGAATTTATGGCGAAAAATGCCAAAAATCCAGACGTTAAAACCACAAAATCCGGTCTTCAATATGAAATTCTAAAGCTAGGCATGGGCGAAAAGCCAAAACCTGAGAGCGTAGTGGTGATGAACTACAAGGCGTATTTGACGAATGGTAGCGTATTTGACGATACTTTCGCATCTAAAATTCCGGCGCATCTTTCTATGATAGGCTTAATCGACGGATTGCGCGAGGGATTGCTTTTGATGAATACGGGCTCGAAATATAAATTTACAATCCCTAGTAATTTAGCCTACGGCAACGTGGACGTAGATAGAATTCCTGCGGGTTCTGTGGTGATTTTTGAAGCAGAACTACTAAAAGTTTTAAAGCCCGGTGAGCTCGCCGAAGCAGCGAAAAAACTTAGCGAGAGCGAGGCTAAAAGCTTTCACGACGCGAACAAAACGAAGTAGTTTTGCTTAAATTTAGTCGGAGGAGAATATGCAAAAGCAAAGAAGAAATTTTATAAAATCCGCCGCACTCGGCTCTTTGGGGCTCGGCGCAATTGCCTCAAATTTACTTGCGCAAAACGGCGACGGCGCGGATAAAAGCGCGCAAGACGCAAACGCGAGCGTCAAAAAGCAAGAGCCGAAAAAGCCGCACTACGGCATGATCTTTGATCAGAACAAATGCGTGGGCTGCACCGACTGCGAGATCGCCTGTAAAAAGGTAAATTTGGTTCCGAAAGGCCAGATGAGGCTTTTTATAGAGGATAAAACCGATCCGCTAAATTTAAAAGAAAAGCGCTACGTCAGAGTATCTTGTCAGCAGTGTGAGGACGCGCCGTGCGTAAAAGTTTGCCCGACAAAAGCCTGTCACAAGGACGAAAAAACCGGCATCACTACGATGAACACCGACGACTGCATCGCCTGTAAATACTGCATCGTCGCCTGTCCTTACGACGTGCGCTTCATAAACCACGAAACCAAAGCCGCAGAGAGCTGCAACTTCTGCTTAGATACAAATTTAAAAGACGGCCACGAGCCCGCCTGCATCGAGGCGTGCAGATACGAGGCGATCGTATTCGGCGATCTAAACGACGAAGAATCGCACATCAGCAAGCTACTTCGCGTAAAAGATAGCCTGCGCATGCATCCTGAGTGCGGCACGAAGCCGAGCCTGCGCTATATTCCTGCGGTAAAACTAGGAGTGTGACATGAACGGAGCTATAAATTTCACTGCGACCTTCTCGCACGGCGTGGAGTGGGGCTGGCCGATCGCGGTTTATCTTTTGCTAGCGGGTATGAGCGGCGGCGCGTTAATAGTCGCGATCCTCGTCAAATTTTATAAAAAGCAGACCGAAAGCACGCCGCTATTTAAGGCTGCGTCGCTGCTATCTTTCGTCACTATCCTTCTAGGTATGGTTTGTCTAGTAGCCGATTTAGAGCGACCACTACTTTTTTGGAAAATTTTGATTAATTATAACTTTACCTCGGTTATGTCCGTGGGCGTGGCGGCGCTTTGCGTCTATATCCCGCTTAGCTTCGTAGCATGCCTTTATGCATTTGAAGCTGATCTTGGCGGATTTTTATCGCGTAGACTTACTTTTTTAAAAGGGCTTTTCACGCTCGTAATGAAAATTTTAAACGCGCTTCGCCCGCTGCTTCTTGCGCTTACGCTTGTTTTTGCGGTTGCGATCTGCGCCTATACGGGCTTTTTGATCTCGGTTTTGGTTAGATTTCCTATCCTTAATACAGCCGTTTTACCTGCGCTTTTCGTGGCGTCGGGCCTATCTGCGGGCATCGCAGGCTCAAGCCTAATAGCCGCGCTTTTCTTTAAAGCTGAGCTGCACGGCGGCGATCTTAAAATTTTACACGCGGTCGAGTGGCCGGTTTTAGCGATGGAAATTTTACTAATCGGCATGATTTTCGTCTCACTAATAACGGGCAGCGACGTGCAAAAAGCCGCTAGCGTCGCATTTAGCGAGGGATTTTATGCGAAGATGTTTTGGCTGGGCGTCGTGGGCGTAGGCTTTTGCGTACCGCTCGTTTTAAATTTCGCACTGGGCAAAAAGATCGCTCACTCTGCGTTTGCGTTCTACGCGAGCGCGCTTGCCAGCGTGGTCGGAGTATTACTTCTTAGAATGTTTATACTATACGCGGGACAAACTTACGATATAATAATGTAAAACTGCGGAGGGTTAATGAGCGCGCTAAAAATATTAAAATTTTTCATCTCTTACAAGTTTGCGCTCTGCCTCCTTTTTATTCTAGCCGCAGGTGCCGGCGTCGCAACCTTTTTAGAGAGCATTTACGATACGCAAACGGCTAAAATTTTAGTCTATGAGGCGCGCTGGTACGAGTGCGTCATGGGTGCTGCGACGCTGAGCCTGCTCGGCATTATAATTAAAACCAAAATGTGGCGCCGCTTCGGCTCCTTCGTGCTTCATGCGGCATTTATCGTCATCTTTATCGGCGCGGCGCTGACGCGCTATTTCGGCACCGAGGGCGTGCTGCACGTAAGGGCGGGCGAGAGCGAAAACGAGATGGTAAGCGTCAAGCCATACTTGCAAATCCGCACGCAAGACGCGCTGTTTGAGCATCCGCTAAATTTAAGCCAGATCGGCGATAACGATTTTAGCTTCACGCAAAGTATAAATTCTAAAAGCTTCACCGTCAAATTTAGCTCCTACAAACCCGCGCCCAAAGGCGAGCAGGGCACGCTTGCGGTAAAAGCGGGCTTTGAGGGCGGAAGCGAGCAAGAAGCGCAGCTGCGCGGCGGCGCTGGCTGGCTCGGCGAGCCCAAAATTTTAAATTTTGACGGCGAGGAGATAATGCTAAGCTGGGGCTCGAAGCTCATAGAGCTTCCGTTTGCGGTAAAGCTTTTGAAATTTAAGCTCGAACGCTACCCGGGCTCGCAAAGCCCGTCATCCTATGCTAGTGACGTTGAAATTTTAAAAGAGGGCAAGAGCGTGGGGGAGCATGAAATTTATATGAACCACCCGCTAAACTTTGGCGGCTTTAAGCTCTTTCAATCCTCCTACGATACCGACGAGCTGGGCACGGTGCTGGAGCTTAATCGCGATCCGGGTAAAATCCCCACTTATTTCGGCTATTTCTTGCTTTGCGTCGGATTTATCGGCAATCTTTTTACCGCCGGCAGCAGGTTTAAAAAGCTAGCTAAATTTATCAAAAATAATGCGCCCGCCGCGCTTCTTCTAATCGCGCCGCTTTTTTTCAGCATTGAGCTTCGCGCCGCGGATGAAAACTATCTGCAAAACCTTAAAGCCAACTCGCGCGTTCATGCAAACGGCGCGTTTGCGGAGCTTTTGGTGCAAGATTACATGGGCAGGATCAAGCCGCTTAGCACCGAAGCAAGCGAGATCGTAAATAAAATTTCAGGCACGGATTCGCTCTACGGCTTAAGCGCTGAGCAGATGATCCTAGGAATGAGCCTAAATCCCGCTTTCTGGCGCGATCAAAAGATCATCAAGATCAAAAACGACGAGATCAAAAAGATGCTGGGCTTGGCGCCGCAGGAGCGATATGCGAGCTTTAATTCGGTCTTTGATGAAAACGGCAACTACAAGCTCGCCCACGCCCTGGACGAGGCGAATGAAAAAAGCGCCTCGCGCCGCGGCGTGCTCGATAACGAGCTGATTAAATTCGACGAGCGGCTAAATATCGCGTATCTAACCTTTAGAGGGGTGTTTTTTAAATTTATCCCCGTGCCGAACGACCCGCAAAACGCGTGGCTCTCGCCGAACGACGCCTTTGCGGATTATAGGATCGCGCCGCAGATCAAAGGCGTGCTAAATGATTATCTAAACGGCTTGCAAGACGGAATTTCGGATAATGATTGGGCTAAAGCGGATGCAGCACTTGCAGAGCTGAAAAACTACCAAAGAGCCACCTCGAGGGAAATTTTGCCTAGCGTTAGTCGCGTCAAGGCCGAGGTGTTTTACAACAAAGCTTCGGTTTTCAAAAAGCTCGTTTATTGCTATATGATCCTAGGCGGCGTAGCTCTAATATTGGCGCTTTTCGGCGCGCTTTGCGGTAAGCGCTTCATGCTCGCGCAAAAAATTTTATTTGCGACCTTTGCTACAAGCTTTGCGGCACATACCCTTGCGCTTGCGTTGCGCTGGTACGTCTCGGGCCACGCGCCGTGGAGCGATAGCTATGAATCGATGATCTACATCGGCTGGTCGGCGGCGCTTGCGGGGATCATATTTTTTAGAAAGTCCCTACTTACGCTAAGCGCGAGCTGTTTGCTAGCTAGTATTGTGATGCTAGTAGCGCATATGAGCTTCGTAAATCCGCAGATTACCAATCTCGTGCCGGTGCTAAAATCGTATTGGCTTAGCATCCACGTCTCGGTTATCACGGCTAGCTACGGATTTTTAGGGCTTAGCTGTCTGCTCGGTCTTTTGGCTCTTGTTTTGATGGTGCTTAAAAGCAGCGCCAATCGCGAACGACTCAACGCTCAGATCAGATATATAACGGCGATCAACGAGATCAGCCTCATCGTGGGGCTTTCGATGCTGACGCTCGGAAATTTCTTCGGCGGCGTGTGGGCGAATGAGAGTTGGGGGCGATACTGGGGCTGGGATAGCAAAGAGACCTGGTCGTATGTCTCGATCATCGTCTATGCGATCGTGCTGCATCTGAAATTTATCCCGAAGCTCGGCTCGATCTATGTTTATTGCGTGAGCTCGACGCTCGCGTATAGCTCGATCATAATGACCTATTTCGGCGTAAATTTCTACCTCACCGGCATGCACTCTTACGCCGCGGGAGACGCACCGCATATACCCGCGCCGTTTTATTGTATAATAGCGGCGGTCTTTTTAATAATCGCTCTTGCCTTCAGGGGCAGGGACGTAAAAACGATATAAAGGAGTAAATTTGAAAAAATTTCTAATAGCGTTAGCCTTGGCTGCCGCGGCAAACGCGGGCTTTATCAGCGAGGGCATTCAGGCACAGCAAAGCGGCGATCATAAAAAACTCGCAGAAATTTACGAGCGAGCGTGCGGTTTGGAAAATAAAGCTTCGGGCTGCTATAATCTAGCCGTTTTGTATTTTGAGGGCACCGGCAACGTAGAGAAAAATTTCGAAAAAGCGATTAGCCTCTACGAGAAGGCGTGCAGCGCTAAATTTGCGCTTGCATGCAACAATCTAGGCTATATCTACGAAAGCGGCAACGGCGCGAATCAAAATTTTACCAAAGCCGCGGCTTATTACGAAAAGGCTTGCAAAGATAATGAAGGCTGCACCTCGCTCGGACTTTTATACGCAAACGGCGCGGGGCTCGCAAAGGACGTCGCTAAGGCGGCGAGCCTTTATGAGAAGGCCTGCACCTACGGCGATATGATGGGCTGCAACAACCTGGGCTATCTGTATCTAAAGGGCGAGGGCGTGGAGCAAAGCTTCGCAAAGGCTAAAATTTTTTACGAAAAAGCTTGCGGCGGCGACATCGGCATCGGCTGCAACAATCTAGGTTATCTATACGCTTTCGGGCAAGGAGTAGACCAGGATTATAAGCAGGCAAAGCAGCAGTATGAAAAGGCGTGCAACCTCGGACACTTCGACGGCTGCAATAACTTAGCCATAATGTATGCCGAAGGTAAGGGCGTGAAGTCCGATAACGCCAAAGCAAAAGAGCTTTTCAAAAAAAGCTGCGACGGCGGCATTAAGATGGGCTGCGAGAATTTGGAATTTTTAAACTCGATTAGTAAGTAAATTTAAAACATCAAATTTTTAAGGAGATAGTATGATTTTACGTTCGTTTTTGGCTTCGGCCGCGCTCGTCGCGCTCGTTTGCGGCGCCTCCATGGATGGGGCTAATAAGCCGGCAAAGCCTATGTTTCAAAGCGTGGATCCAAGCAAAGCTACGCTTGTAGGAAGCGGAGAGGGTAAAGAATACTGCGCCGTTTGCGGAATGAGCCTGGTTAAATTTTATAAAACCAACCATGTTGTAAACGGCAAGCAAGTAGCTTCTCTGCACTGCTTGTACGAGATTACGGGCGGTAAAATTCCAAGCGATGCGCAGGTTGTCGATACGAAAAATCTAAATTTAATCGACGTAAATAAAGCCTTTTACGTCGTGGGCAGCAAGGTCAAAGGCACGATGAGCCGCAATAGCAAATACGCCTTCTCAACCGAAGCCGACGCTAAAGAATTTCAAGCCGAAAACGGCGGCGAGATAGTGAGCTTCGCCAAAGCCTACGAGATTGCGGGGCAGGATTTTGAGGGCGATAATAAGATGATTAAAGCCAAGCGTGAGGGCGGCGTTTACGCGCACGGTAAGGAATTTTATGAGACAAACTGCGCTAAAACCGAAGCGAAAAACTTCAAAGCCATCTCCGAGCTTAAAGCTCATCTCAAAAATGCTTGCGACGCGAAAGGCGCGAGCAAGGAGCCTGAGTACGACAAACACCTGCAAGCCGCGGCGCTGTATCTATGGGATGCGCCGGCAAATTTAGGCAGCAGCGGTAAAGATACAAAAGCGAAAAAGCCTGAAAAGATCGTCGTGCCGCAAGGCGCTAAATGCCCGGTCTGCGGCATGCTAGTAGGCAAAAACCCTAACTGGGCGGCGATGATAGAGGTTCAGGGCGGCGAGAACCTGTATTTTGACGGCGTAAAAGACCTGATGAAGTACTACTTCCAAAAGGGCAAGGGCTTTGATAAAATTTTCGTAACCGACTACTATAAGCTTCATAAGATCGATGCTAAAAGCGCCTTTTTCGTGCTTGGCTCCAATGTCTTAGGGCCGATGGGCGACGAGCTCATTCCATTTGATAGCGAGAGCGCGGCTAAGACCTTCGCTAAAGATCACGGAGGCAAGAGCGTACTTAAATTTGATGAAATTCAAGAGAGCGTAATAGAAGGGCTATGAGGCTCATTTGCGCTTTAACGATTTTTTTTGCCGCCCTTTACGCGCTCATTGCGGTACATTATGTAAGCTTTGATCGCGCAAAGAGCGAGCAGTGCCTACAAAAGCTCGCGCGCGAGATAAAGGACGTGCGGCTCTCAAGCAGCTTTAAGAGCAAGGCCTACGCGGAGTTCGTCTATGATAAGTAAAAACTTCATCGACTACTCCGTAACTTTGCTGCGAAAAGATAGAGCCGATCACGCTTTTAGCTTCGCGATCTTTGCGTTTATCGTTTTTATTTTAAGCTCGGTGCTTTTCATCTCGGGCTCCATTCAAAACGATCTCGAAAAGGTCATCAAGCTCAGGCCCGACATCGTTGTAGAGGCTCTACGCGCGGGCAAACGCGATCTGATGCACGACGGCTATATCTACGATATCTCCAAAATCGCGGGCGTCAGCGAAGTGCAGGGCGCCGTGGACGGGATGTATTACTTCGCTCAAAAGCGCGTTTGGTTTCATATCGTAGGCGACGAAAATTTAAATGAAAATGAAATGATCGTAGGCGAGGGGGTGAAGGCGGCGATGGGCGAGTGGTACTACGAGGACGAGTTTCACTTCTTAACCGAACAGCGCCTAATCGCGATTAAGATCAATAAAATTTCGCCGCACGAAAGCAGCATCGTCTCAAACGACGTGATCTATCTGAACCCCGCCACCGCGCGCGAGGTGCTAAGCCTGAAGGAGGGCGAATACACCAAGCTCTACGTAAGCGTGCCCAACCCCAACGAAGTAAGTGAAGTAGCGCTTAAGATCGTAAATTTATACCCCAACACGGAGGCCCTTAGCGCGGAGGACGCGGTAGCCGAAGTTAGGCATCTGTATTATTACAAGGGTGGAATTTTTATGGTGCTTTACGCCGTGGCGATGATCTCATTTTTCATCTTGCTGAAAAATCAAATTTCGCTCGCATACGGCGAGAAGAAAAAGGAGATCGCGATCTTGCGCAGCATCGGCTTTTGTATAAAAGACATCATCGCGATGAAATTTATTCAAAATTTCATCGTCTCTCTTAGCGCTTATCTGCTCGGCGTCGCGGGCGCTTATGCTTATGTTTTTATCCTGGATGCGCCGCTTCTGCGCGATATATTCTTAGGCGGCGAGCTGCGAAATTTCATCACCTTCACGCCCGCGATAAATTTCAATATGCTCTTTTTGATCTTCGTCTTTAGCGTGATCCCGTTTTTGGCGTTCGTCATCATCCCATCCTGGCGCATCGCTATCGGCGATATGAGCGAGGCGGTCAAATGAGCAAGATAGAGATCAAGCAGCTTTATAAAATTTACAACGAGGGCAGGGCGAATGAGTTTCGCGCTTTGAAAAATATAAGCTTAAGCGTCGAGGAAGGGCAGATCGTAATCTTAAAAGGGGTCAGCGGCAGCGGCAAAAGCACGCTTCTATCCATTATAGGCGCACTTTCTAAGCCGAGCAGCGGCGAGGTTTTAGTGGACGGCGCAAACGTCTCCAAGCTCGCCGATATCGAAAGCTCCGCGTATCGCCACAAAAAAATCGGTTTTATCTTTCAGTCTTTCAACCTGCTTGAGGCGCTTAGCGTCTATAAAAACGTCCTTGCGCCGCTTAGCCTTGAGCGACTGAGCGGAGATGAGCTTAGCGCGCGCATAGATGAAGCGATGCAGATCGCCAATATCGCGCATAAAAAAGATCAGATCGTCTCTAGCCTTAGCGGCGGCGAGAAGCAGCGCTGCGCTATCGCAAGGGCGCTCGTGATGAATCCGCAGATCATCTTGGCTGACGAGCCGACGGCAAATTTAGACAAACAAAACTCGCTCGGTTTTATCGAGATGCTCTCAAAGCTCAAAGAGCTTAAAAAGACCGTTTTGATCGCGACGCACGACATACTCTTCGACGAGCTAAGCTTCGTGGATCGATACGTGTTTTTAAAAGACGGAGAAATTTCAGCATGAGCGTATTTTTATCGGGCAGCGTGATCGCGTTTTTGGCGGTGGAGCTGATCGTAATAGCGCTGATGGCGATCTCGCAGTTTCACATCGTGCGGATCATGCGCTACTGGGACTTTAACGCCACCTCAAATTTACAATACGCCCTGGAGAAAAGAAACTATCTCATCAACACCATTTTGTTCTTCACGATAGCGTGCAAGATCATTTTGTTTATATTTTTCGCGCTCTGCCTAAACGAGCTCTCTTCGGTCGTGCCCGGCGCGATGTGCTCCGCAGGCGTCGTGGGCTCGAACCGCTACGGCAACATCCTGCTACTTTTAAAAATTTTACTGATCTTCGGCTTTGGGCTCTGGCTTATTTTAAACAGCCTCGATCTTAAAGCGGGCAAATTTCCCTATCTAAAGCGCAAATACCTGATCTTTACCATCCTTTTTACGGGCGTTTTGGCGGAGTTTATTTTAGAAATTCTATTTTTTACCAATATCCCGTTGCGCGTGCCGGTGTTTTGCTGCTCGGTCGTATTTCGCGCGCCGAAGCTTCCGTTCGGCTACACGCAGGCGCTTTTGGCGACCTTTTTCTACGCGATATTGGGCGCCATTTTGATCTTAAATTTCTTAAAGCAGTCGATGGCGAGCTTTGCTCTGAATTTGCTCTTTTTGTTCGTCGCATACTACGCGATCACCTATTTTTTCGGGCTTTACGTTTACGAGCAGCCCAACCATAAATGCCCGTATTGCATGCTTTTGAAGGATTACTACTTCGTCGGCTATGCGATCTGGGGCTCGCTGTTTTTGGGTATATTTTTCGGCATCGTGCCGTTTTTAACGGAGCTCATCACCAAGCGCGCCTACACCCACCTGCTTAAATATTCCTCGTTCTGGCTTATTCTAAACGCGCTCATCTGCAGCGCCTACGTCGTCAAATACTACTTCGTGCGGGGCGCGTTGCTATGATTAAGAAAATTTTTGCCGCGGTTTTGCTCGCCTGCGTGATGGGGCTGCTCATATCGTCGATGGATATAGCCGAATCCAAAATTTCTGTGCGCCACGGCAACACGGATAAGCAGCCGCTGCAGATCGAATTTGGCAAATACCTATGCCACGAGAGCGGCACGTTGATAAACGATCTGTACAACACCGCCCAGGCCGTTATGCCAAACGGCGATACATATTTTTTCAACGACATCGCAAACGTCTTTATGTGGCTGATGCGGCAAAAAAACAAAGATGAGATCGTGGTGTGGGTTTATTCGCAAGACACCGAGAAATACATCATCGCCAAGGACGCCTGGTACTCGCGCGTCGAGATCACACCGATGGGCTACGGCTTTGGCGCGTATGAGTTTCACAACTACGGCAGGAGCGACTACTACTACGACGAGATCGTGCTGTGCGCCGCTCGCGGCGAGACGCTGCTAAATCCGCTCATCAACATCCTGCTTTCGGAAAATAAAATTTAGCTTTGCGGCGGATCGGAAAATAAAATTTAGTCCTGCGGTGGATCGGAAATAAAATTTAACCCTACGGCGGATATGAAATAAAATTTAGCCGTGCGGCAGGTAGGAAATAAAATTTAACTCCGCAGCGGGCGCGGCTTGTCGCAGATACGACCTGCCGCTTGAATTTTATTCGCGCCCGCACCTTTTATTAAATTTTTACCCGCTGCTGCTTTCGTCAAATTTAGCTCGCGTCTGCTTGGATGTCGCCGCTCGTGCGATCAATAAATTTATATCAATACGGGCGCCGAAATTTTAAGCTATAATGGCGCTAAATTCCATATCAAAGGAGCGAAAATGAGCGAAATTTTAGATCAGACGCTGGAGTGCGCGAAAGAAATTTTAGGCGCCCGGGCGCTGGATCTTAAGATCGAGCGGGCGGTCGTGGGGTTGTTTTTTAGCGGCGTGAAGCTGCAAGGCGGCGCGTGCGGGCTTAGCTATACGCCGCTAAAGTCCCTATCGGGCGCCGTTTGCTGCCCCTCGCAAGCAAGCGTGATGCCAGATTCGGGCAATATCGCGGACAGGAGCGTGCGCTATCTGCTGCGCGATCTAAACTCCGCCGCGCCGCTTAAAAAGACGCTCGCGCTCGCCGCGCTAAATGCGCTAGGCAGGGCGTGTTTCGATAAAATCACCGCCGATTATGAAGTGAAATTCAGCGCCGATCCCTTTGAGCAGCTGCAGATCGAGCGCGGTAGCTTTAGCGTCGTCGTGGGCGCGCTGGTGCCCTACATCAAGACGCTGATGAAAAATGGCGCGGATTTTAAAATTTTAGAGCTTGACAAAAGCACGCTCAAGCAGGCTGAGCTGCCGTTTTATCTACCTGCAAGCGAGGCCGCAAGCGTCGTGCCGCGCGCCGATAACGTGATAATCACGGCTACGACGCTCATCAACGACATGCTGGATGGGCTTTTGCGTCTGAAAAAAAGCGGCGCCAAGCTCGTGCTCGTGGGGCCTACCACGCCGCTACTGCCGCAGGCGCTGTTTGAGCGCGGCGTGGACTTTGCGGGCGGCACGCTCGTGCGGGATGCCGACGCGGTGCTCGATATCATCGCGCAGGCGGGCTCGGGGTATCATTTTTTGCGTAAATTTGCCGATAAAATCACGATCTGTAAGGGCTAGCGCGCAGATTGAAATTTTAAAATTCTGCGCGCAAAGGGCTTAAATTTAAAGGAGAAAATATGCAAAAGTGTGTCTATATCGTGCACGGCTACGATGCTTCGCCTAAAAGCCATTGGTTTGCTTGGCTTAAAGGCGAGATCGAAAAATCGGGCGCGAGGGCGGAAATTTTAGCGATGCCTACGCCTGCGTATCCGAAGCTTGATGAGTGGCTGAAAACCTTGCGAGAAAGCGTAAAATTTGAAGGCAAAGTCTATCTGGTCGGACACAGCCTCGGATGCCCTACTATCTTAAATTTCTTACAAAGCAGTGCCATGGGCGGCACAGTAGAGGGTGTCGTGCTGGTCTCGGGGCTTGCAAAGCCGCTTAGCGATCCGCAATTTAAAATTTTAGACGAGTTTATGGATAAAGGCTTTGATTTTGAGCGCATAAAAGCCGCCGCAAAACAGCGCGCGGTGGTTGCCGCAAAGGATGATTATATCGTGCCGTTTAGCTTCAGCCGCGAGCTAGCGGGGCAGATCGATGCTAAGTTTTACGAGGTGGAGAAGGGCGGGCATTTTTTAGACAGGGACGGCTTTACGAAGTTTGATCTCGTGTATGAAATTTTAGAAAAAATGATGAAGCTAAAGGGCTAGGCTTCGGTCAAACGCACCCGCTTGGTTTTTGCTTCTGCATTCGCCGCTCGTATTTTTCTCTACCGAAGCTTGGACTTGCTTTGCGGCTAAGATAAGGGTCTCGTCTTTAGCCCGCCGAAGGCTTCCGCTACCCGCATAAATAAACCTGCGGCGTAATCGCCGTTTACGAGGCGAGTTCTGCGCCGTTTTAAAATTTTGTAAATGTCGCAGCGGCATAAGGGTATTCTGCGCAAATGTCAAAATGCGACGGTAAGTAGGTTTCGGGTTACGGCGAGATAAAATTTAGAGCGCGCTGGAGCTTTTTCGACGACGAAATTTTAAAATTTTAAAGCAAGCGAGATGATGAAATTTCAAATCTCGCTCGGCTCGCGCGAGCTAAATCCGTGTTCAAGCCCGCGCCTTGCGAGAGATAAAATTTAGCGGGCGCGAAAGACGCATAAGTTTAGCTTTTCTTTTCGTTAAACACATACGAGATCACGAAAACGATCAGACAAACGGGCGCGAACGCAAATGCAAACGCCGCGCTCCAGCCGGCGGCACGCTCGCCCCAAAAATACCCCGCCGCGAGGCATGCCAAAAACCCGCCGTAAAAAGCGCCGAGCGATAAATTTTCTACCGCAAAAAGCAGCAAACTAAGATTTGGATTTTTTACAAACAGCTTGCTTAGCTTAAAATTTTTATACCTTTTGAACAAATACCAAAGCAGCGCGCAAGCCAAAAGCGCAAATATTGCGACAAAAACGGCAATCCTTAGCGCGCCCTCAAAAGGCAAAACCGCCAAAATCAAAGCCGCCGCCCACCAAGCGAGTAAAAAAACCATCGGCACCGCCAGTAAATACCTCGCCGCCCTGTGAAATTTATACCCTTGCTTTGCATCCATCGGTCTTAAGTCCCTTAAATTTTTTAATGAAATTAATATTAGAGAATTTAGCGCCTCTCTATATCTCTACCGCCCAAATAATTTTCTTCCAGCGGATAATTTATATTGCCGCAGTTATCAAATTTAAAACCTTTTCCTATTCCCGCTACGGCATTTTTTCTCTCTTTATAGTATTTCTTCACGATAATAAAATTTCCTCTCTCTCTCGTATCGCACAGATACTCCGAATGGTTAAATTGCATATAATTGCCGTTAAATATAGCGAATTTATCAAGGAACAAAGTGCCTGTGACTTCTTTCTCGCCACCGTCAACCATAACTATCGGTCTGTCAAATCCAACGCTCATATCATTCAAATTTATTTTTAAATATTTCTTCGGATCGGTTTTTTTAGCCTTTAATTCTTTCATCAGTATCTGCTCGGTCGTTTTTCCCTCTTGATAATATTTTTCTAATACTTCAAAACAATTTGATAAGTTTATATTTTCTAGTTCATAGTATGCAACCTCATATCTACTGGACCAAAGACTACCGAAGGTTTTCAACCTATAATCATCAATCATCCAATATAGCTTTACGTCATAGTCCAAATATGCCCCTGCTACTCTTTTATACAGCTCCTCTTTGGGCAAAATTCTATTCTCTTTTAGGCAGTATCCTTGTTTGTATTTGTCGTAGTCGGAAAGGGAAACTATCACAAAGCCTCGCGAAGTGGAAAAATCTGGCACGATGCGGATAAATGCGGCGCAGAGTATCGCCGCCAGAAGCAGCGCGCCCGCTAGGGCTTTAAATTTAACGGATTTATAAAATTTCATATCAGTCCTTTTCTATCCATCCATTCGTTAGAGGCTAATTCTTTCGGACCAGGAGGAGTTTTTTTCCCCACAAATAATAACTCAATATATCGGCTCCGTAATTACCCTCTAAGTCTAATCTTAGATCAGTTTCTTTTTTGCCCATCTCTTATCCTTTTTCGGTTAAATTCGTTAAGATAAAGCTTCAACTAACTTTATCCGCCGTGAATCCACATATCCAGCTCCTGTTCCGCCGGGGCTTTGATATCAAAATCTATATTTCCGCAATTATCGTATGAGAATTTACGTCGCAAATGCTTCATATGAGTATAAGCTAAGACTTTGTTAAAGTTTTCTAAACTCTCATATCCGCTTTTTATTGCCATTAAATTTTTAATAACATTATATTCAATGTAAAAACTTATATCATCGACATCAACATAATTCACAAAAAATTGATTTTCTTTAATTAAAAATGATTTTTCTAAAAACATTTTTCCGTTATGAAATGGATTTTTCTCTTCCGATAAGATAATAGGCTGTCTAAAGCCCAAAATTTCATCCTTATATACAAAATATTTTGATAGATCGGAGATATCTATTTGCGTCTTGTCTTTTATCTCATAATCAAAACTCTTTCTGTCGGTATTTTCAACCAAAAAATCAAACCAGTTTTCTTCATTAAAATCGCCGATTAGATAGAGCCTGGAGACGTTCGCCGTATAAAAACTATGGCCGAAATTTTTTATATCGTGCTCATCGATAATGGTATTTCGCAGAACCTCATAGTCGTGATATCTTTTAAAATAATTTGTAGCCGCATTTTGAAGTAGCTCTTCGTTACTCAGAATTCTATTCTCTTTTAGACAATATCCCTTTTGATATTTGTTATAGCCAAAGATAGAAACGACAGCGAAGCCTCGCGAGGTAGAGTAATCGGGCACGATGCGGATAAATGCGGCGCAGAAAAGTAGCGCCGCGGCTAGGATTTTAAATTTAAGTTTGCGAAATTTCATAACGATCCTTTAAATGACGCCAGCGAAGCAAACGCACACCTCGCCGCTCCGTAAAATTTATACCTTTGCTCCGCGTTCATCGTCCTGAGCTTTTTAAATTTGAGATAAATTTACGCGATGCTCAAAGTTTTTCTACCCGCGCCAAAACCCCTTTGCATCGTTAAATTTCATATCTCGCGCCGCTAAATTTTAAATTGCCGTAGCATTTAAATTTTTGGTTCTCGCGACGCTCAAATTTCTCTCGGCGCGCCGCCAAAAATTTCAGATAAGCTCTAAAGCCGCGCCTTAGTTTTATGCCCGCAAAATTTAGCCGCACCGCAAAAAGCTACTCCGCTTTGCAAAATTTAACCGCGAGTGCCAAAGCTCGTTACTTCTTCGGTTTGCTTAGCTCGTAGCCGAAGTGGATCTTTTTGCTCTCGCCCGGCTTTAGCTCGAAGTCCCAGCTAAGTAGTCCATCCTTGCCGAGGCTGCTCTGCTCGGGCGAGTTTTTCAGCGCGACCTTTACGTCTTCATGCGTCGAAACGGGCGCTCGCTCTTGCAAAACCACGTTCCACGCGCGCTTGGAGCTGTTTTTGATCTCGTAGTCCCAAGCCATGGAATTTTTACTTTCGCCGCCGAAAAAGGAGTTTTTCGTGAAATTGTTCGCCTGCTCTTTTTTAACTTCGATCAGGCTGTTTTTACCCAGATATGCCGTAGCCTCGGCGTTTGCGGCAAAGCCTAGATGCACGAGCCCGATCTGCACGCCGTCGAGCTTTATTAGCGTTTCGCTCTCTTCTATGCTTCTTTCGGGGTTAAATTTAGCCCGCACGTAGGCCGCCTCGCTGCCGTAGCCGTCGATGAGCAGATCAAATTTCGCATCCAGACTCTGTTTATCGAAGCTGAACTCGCCCGTCTCGCCCGCCTTGAGGCTTACGCCGCTAATTTTCCACACCTTTGAGAGCGAGCTTTCGATATTCGAGCCCGTCCTTGCATACGACGATCTAGCCTCCGCCGCAGGCGCCCTCTGCATATCCGCCACCTCTAGCATCATGTCCTTTTTATAATCCGCTGCGAGCTCGGGTTCTACAGGCTCGCCCTCATACCACGGGTAAAAGGGCTGCGGCGCGGTCTGCGAGGAGTACTCGTAAGGATACAGCGAGATCGTCAAATTCGCTAGTTCGGCGTTTAGCGGATTTTGCACCGAGAGCTTTTGCGCGACCTCGATTTTGCCGCTAGCAAGATCGGCAGAGAGCTCGTTATGCGTGTAAGCGCTTACGTCAACGGGGTAGTTGATCTTAACGAAGCTCGGATCGCAGCCAAAGTTAGCGTTTAAGCGGCGCTCGTTCTTGATATGATATTTTGAAATTTTCTCTTTGAGCTTTACGATCTGCTCGTCCGTTTTTGAAATTTCGCCCGCTACGAGCAGGACTTCGTCGTAAACTTTTTGCGAATCCGCCTTTAAGCTCGCCAGGCTTCTATCTTTTAAGCTCGCAAAATCGCTTAAAAAGCGCTGCTGCGTCTTAAGTGCGACCAGGCGGTCGCTTAGCTCGCGCAAGCTCTTTTCGTCCGCCTCTTTTTTGGCAAATTCCGCGTTTTTCACGGGCTCGCTCTCCTCCAAAGACAATTCGCGCACTTCGCAAGAGCCCACAATCTCGATGCTGCGGATATCCAAGTACTCCGGCACGTTCACGCTGAAGTTTGATTTTTGCGCGCCGAAGTTTTGGTGCAAGAAGGCGGAGTTCGCGTAGATCTCAAGGCTATTTTCCTGCGCGCTTAAATTTACGGCAAGCGCCGCAGCTGCGCTTAAAAGAACTATTTTTTTCATTTTCGCTCCTTAAAAATTTTACGTAATTGTAACGATAAATTTTGATTTTTATGCTTAAAATTCGGAGCGAATTTTAAAATTCCGGCCCCGCCGCCCTCTTTGAAATTTTAAAATTTCGCCGCCGTAAAAACTCCGCCGCGGGCGCTAAAATTTTATCGCTGCTAGCGCCCATTAAGTCCTCTCGCTCGCGCAGCCGAAGCGATAAAATTTTAAATTTACGAAGCTTCTATTGCAAGGATGAGCTCTGCTCGTCCGAGAAGATAAACCGATAAAAATGCAGGCGTTAGCCTGCCGTAACTTTAGCGGGGTGTGGGGCAGAGCCCCGCTCGCAGGCTCGGACTTTATTCGAACCGAGAAGTCAAACTAATAAATTTTAAAATTTTACGCAGTAAAATTTCTGTAACTTTAGGTGGGTCGAGGGAGCGAAGCTCCCCGTCGCAAGGACGAGCTAAGCTCGTCCGCGAAGTAAAGACTAGAATGGATACGTCAAGCAGCAGACGCGACCGACCCTTTCGTTGTAGCTGACGTCGAGCTTCAGATCGTATAGCTTGCTTAAAATTTCGCTTTTTATGATCTGCTCCGCCTTGCCGTATGCGACCTCGCCGCCGCCTTTTACGAGCGCGACGTATCCGCCCAAAAGCAGCGCGAAGTCCGGATTGTGCGTGGCTAAAACGACGGTGTAGCCGTTTTTTAAAAGCTCCTTCGTGGCGCGGAGGAATTTGTATTGGTTGGCAAAGTCTAACGCCGAGGTGGGCTCGTCGAAGATCACGATCTTAGGCTCGCTGCAAAGGGCGCGAGCGATGGACGCCATCTGTCTCTGACCGCCGCTTAGGCGCGTGATGATCTTGTCTTTTAGGTGCCAAATTTCAAGCATTTTCATGTAGCGCTGCGCAAGCTTGTAGTCGTTTTCGCTCGGCTGCGAAAAGATCCCGATATGCGCCGTGCGCCCCATCAGGACATACTCAAAGACGCTATAGTCGTACTCGCAGACCTCGCTTTGCGAGACGTAGCCGATGATCTCGGCGCGCCCTTTGGCGCCAAGGCTCGCCATATCCTTGCCGTCAATTGAAATTTTACCGCGCAGAGGCTCAAGCGTGCCGCTGATTAAATTTAAAAGCGTCGATTTGCCTGCGCCGTTTTGCCCCAAAATCGTCAGCATCGCGCCCGCTTCGAGGTTGAAATTTACGTCGCGCAGCGTTAGAGGGGCGGATTTTACGTAGCCGAAGTCTAAGCTCTCGATCTTAACCATTTAGCTTCCTTTTGTTTTTAAGCAGGATGAATATAAAAAATAGCGTGCCGATGAAGCCCGTAAGCACCCCCAGCGGGATCTCGCTTTGATTTATGCTGCGCGCTACGTCGTCTACGATGAGCACGAAGATCGCGCTTAAAAATATGCTCGCGGGGATCGCCTTGGTGTTGCTTACGCCCACGATCATGCGCGTTAGATGCGGCATCAAAAGCCCAACCCACGCGACTATGCCGCTGATACACACGCTGCTTGCGGTTAGCAGCGTCGCGCAGACGATGATGATGCCCCGCTCCAGCACGACGTTTACGCCGAGCTTCGACGCGGTCGCATCGCCCATAGATAGGACGTTTATTCGGTAGCTCATCAGCACCAAGATAGCGATACAAACCCCCATCACCGGCGCTATCATCGCTAGCACGCTAGGATCGACCTTCGCGAGGCTTCCTAGCTGCCAATACACGATGTCTGCAAGCTTCGTCTCGGGATCCGCCATAAATTTTAAAAATCCGATCAGCGCGCCCATCAGACCGCTTACGATGATGCCCGCAAGCACGAGCATTATGGTGGTGCTGGAACGCAGCGCGCGCGTAATCAGAAGCGTAATGCAGACTGCCGCGAGCCCGAAAACAAAGGCGAAAAGCTGGATCAAAAGGATGTTTAGATCAAGCAGGATCGCGATCGCCGCGCCCACGCAAGCCCCGGCGCTGACGCCCAAAAGATCGGGCGAGACGAGCTGGTTTTTAAAGACGCCCTGATACGCCGTGCCGCTGATGCCCAGCGCCGCGCCCACGAGCACCGCGGCGATGATGCGCGGCAGGCGCACCTGCATGACGACGTTATGGACGTTTTGCGCTACCTCGCCGCCGCTAAGCGCCTTTAGCACCTCGGTGATGCTTAGGCCGAAGCGCCCTATACAAAGCGATATCGCAATCGTCGCAACCGTCGCCAGTATCAGCAGCACGAGCATAAATTTAAAATTTTTCATACCTTCCCTTGCTTTAAATTTTATCTTTTACCTTAAATTTAATCTTTGAAATTTCGCCTTCCGGCCCGTAGCAAAAGGCTTGCGGTAAAATTCCTTAGTGATAGCTCCAAGATCAATATTTCAGAAAAGATCCGGATGAAAATTTTAGCCGCCTGCAAGATTTGTAGTGGCGCCCTCGCGCCCGTGCGGTCTTGGCCGAAAATGTTTGCAGGTACAGCATAGACGCACTTTTGCCACACCGTCTCAAGCTGCGAAACGCAGGACTTGGCAGCAGTGCCTCCGCCTCACACGATGTCTTATACCGATGATGACGCAGTGGCTGCAGCGGCTTTGATTTATGCATCTAAATCCTTAAACAGATGTGGCATTTTAGCACATATCATATTAAATTTTTATGATTTCAACTTTCATACATGCGGGCGAGATCTAATGGCGTGCAGCTCCGTGCAATAAGGCTTTTAGCAAAATTTAACTTGCGGATTTCAGATGAGCGTCTACGAAATTTACGCCAAGATGGAATTTTATAATTTCATCCTTTCGCGAAAGATGCGCTTAAGCTCGATGGCGGAATTTGCCCGGCTAAATTTCGCCTATTTAGCAGCAGACGTAGCGCGCGGCGAAATTTTATGCAGAGTCTGAAGATTTGATTTAGAATTTCATAAATGGATGCGGCGCGAAAATTTTATCTTTATTTGACCTCGGTTTTGCTAGCCACTTAGTTGTAGAATTTTACTGCTCGTTTAGCCGCGGGATTTTATTTGCCCGCAAGGGGTTAAATTTTATCATGAAATTTCGCATCGCTTAAAATGTGATGCGAAATGAATCCGTCCGTTGCTACTGCCAGCCTAGGGATTTGCGTTTTAAGCGCATGTCGCTTACCATTTTTAGCGCAAGCGCGACCGGATCGGTATCTACGTGCATCACAGAGCCAAGCGCCCGCCTGGTGCCCTCTTTGAAAAAGTGTATGACATTTGCGGAGCCGTGGATTTGATACTCGACGCAGTGATATGAGTCTATGCCCATTAGGCGGAATCCGAGCGAGGCATCGACGCCCTTTTCGTTTGCCCACTCGGGAGAGGTGAAAGCAAGCGGCAGCTCGTAGAGATTTTTGCCTAGCACTCCTGCGATACCTGCGAAAATTCCGCTGGAGCGGGTATTATCAATGCACTCGCCCACGTGCCATACCGGCGGAAGCTCATCTTTTTCTAAAAACGCCCGCAGCGACGCGCCTGCTTTTTTATACGCGCTTTTTTGGCAAAAGCCCAGCTTCATTAGCGGGAACGACGCGCAGCCGTTGGTTAGGATTAGGACGTTATTTTCGATTAGGGTTTGTGCGACATCTATGATAGCGCGCTCATAAGGCACTTTAGGATTGGTGCAGCCGACCATATTTACGATGCCTAAAATTTCACCGCTTTTTAGTGCGTGCGCTAACGGCTCCATGCCGCCGTAGTGTTTATGGACGAATTCTACCGAAAAGCCCACTTCAGCCTCGACTTCATACGGCGGGATATATACCGGCAGTCCCTTGCGCTTTTCGTGAGATTGCAATGCGCGGTCTAGAATTTTACGCGCTAAATTCCTAGTCTCGGCGATATTACTATGGTGATGATCGTAGCCTATATGCTCGGCTCCGGGAAGCCTAGCTGATGAGCTTGTGGTAACGACCTTGGTCTGGAAGCAGTTAGCTACGTCCATGATCGCAGGATAGACATCTTGGACATCGGCGACCCACAGATCAAGCGCTCCCGTGCCTATGACGAGTTCGGCAGTTACGGCGTTTGAGAGCGGCACGACGCCCCAGTTTCGATACATCGCCGATAGCCCAGAACAGCACACGCCGTAAAATGCGATACCCTGCGCTCCTATTGCGCGAGCCTTGTCTTGGTACTCCTTAGAATTTCCGATCTCCACTATTAGGCTTACTAATGTCGGCAGATGTCCGTGCACGGCGATATTGACCCAGCCTTTTTTAAGTGCGCCCATATTGCTTTTGGAAGTTACGCGATCTCCTACGCCAAATAGCGCATCCGTAGCGATATTCGCAGCTACTACGCCGGTGAAGGTAAAAGCAAGCCCGCAGCGCAAAAGATGCTGCATCACGCTGCGCCAGTCTCCGTCCGTGCCTACACCCGTTCGGTGATACGCCTCAAAGACTTCGTTATACGCACTAATCGGCAAGATATCTAGCTTCCGCCATACTTCTTGACGCTCCTTGGGTGCGAGCGCAGTGATGGTTTTATACTCGCCGCTGCTTTGCGAAAGATCTGTCAAAAGCGTATCGGCAAGCTCGATCGCTACCTCTTTTAACTCTCTGCCTTCAGTTGGAATTCCAAAGGCTTTGGCGGTATTGATGATTTTGTATTCGCCTATGATTGGCAGATCTAGCTTGCCCTGTGCCGCCCATTTTAGCGACAGCAGAAGCTCTCTGGCGTGCGCGCCGTGTTGAGCTACGCCTGCAGCTACTTGACGCAGTAGGTTGCGCGATACGATGAGATCGGCGTCCGCACCGCAAGTGCCGCGATCGGCCTTTTTAGTAATTTTGCAAGGTCCCATATTACAGATCTTACAGCATACCCCGCTAAGTCCATAACTACACATAGGCATCTGTTTATCAAAGCGATCAAACGCCGTATCTACGCCGATCTGCTCCATCCTAAGCATCATTTCACGCACGGCGGGATCGGGGGTTTTCTCAAGTACTTCTTGCTTTGTAGGGAAGGTCTTTTTGTATTCAAGCAACGCCTTCATATAATCCGCCGTAAATTCCGCCTCGTGAAAATGCTCGAAAAGATTGCCATGCGCGTCTTTATGCGTGTGAGGGCTAGCCTCTGCGGGCACTAAAACTTTTGGGATGCCGTGCTCGTCAAATCCGATAATCGCGCGATGAGAGTGGGGTTTGTGATCATGGTTATGTTTGTTGTGCTCGTGCGAGCTGATGACGGAATCTTCGTCGTGCTCATGCGAATACGCCGCAGAATTTGCGCCGTATTCGTGCAAATAAGCTGCGAGGTTTTCTTCTTGATCGTGTGGGTGGGTCACAAGATCTTCGTCGCGTAGATGCGAGTGGATTGCGGAGTTATCGCTATGCTCGTGCGAGCAAGAGATGCGATTTTTGCTGCTTGGGCTCTTCGCAGGATTTGAGATGGAATTTGTCAAAGAATCAGCCATGGAATTTATTGTAGAGTTTATTGCGGATTTTTTAGCGTTGCCTGCGCTTTGAGTGCTTGAGTGCGCTGCAAAGTTCGTGCTTGAAGCAGAGCTTGCGCTATCATCGTAGCCAGACGCGGAATTTTTGGCTTCGCAGTCGCACTCGTCGCAGGAATTCCCACCTGTGGCGCGATTTTTAGAAATTTTGTCGCGAGCATGTGGGGCGGAAGTCATAGAATTAGCGGCAGAATTTTTAGCAGTGCTTGCACTTTTGTCGAAAATGGATGCGGCGGAGCTTTTGACCGCGTCTGCGGCAAAATTTTCCCCCTTATTCGCAGCAGAATTTTCATCCGTCGCAGCCTTCTTGCGTGAGCCTTTTTGTTTTGCGATTTTGTCGTTTGCCATGGTTGTCTCCTTAAAATTTATTTTAAAAATAAGCGAGAATGCAGCCCTCAATAAATATACTAAAAAACTACACTATCTAATTCTTATAGATAAAATTTAATGAGATTGTATTTTTTAATTGCTTTAAATTCCCTTAATAGCGCATTAAAATAAAAGATAAAATTTTTTATGGATAAAATATACTAAATAGCTGGGTTTAAATTTCGCCAAGCGGCTCGATCATCTTAGATAATCGATTAGCTTAGCGGAGATTTCGCGAAACTGCAAAATTTTATGCCCCTTTTTCTCGCGCATGAAGTCCTGCGCGTCGCGCAGTCTCGCAAACGTAATGAGATCGTCGCCTCTGGCGCTTTGCAGCACGCTGCCGAAAACATAAAACGCGTCCTGCGCCCGCAAAATTTCGCCGCTTGCGTAATCGGTGACGTAAAGCTCCGCGCCGTCGAAATTTGCGTTCGTGGAATTTGCCCTGCCGAAATTGCCGCTAGCGGGATTTTTGCTCGCAGAATTTGCTCCAGCGGAAGCTCCGTTAAAATTTGCGTCCGAGCTCCCACTTTCAAAAAAATACGCAAACATCGCCTTAGGCGAAGCAAACGCGAGCGCGCTGCCGTCTTTAAGCCTTGCGTAAGCGCGAAATTCAGGGTGCGCGCTAGTGTCGATGCCGTATTTGGCGCAGGTGAGATTTACGTCTTTTAGCCACGCGGGCCCGCGCACACTTTTAGAATTCTGCGCCGAGCCGGAGCCCGTACTATCAGGCATGCCTAAATTTTGCGCCGAGCCAGAGCTTTGTGCCGCGGAATTTTGCATCTCCGCTGCGCCGCAAAGCGCTATAAATGCCGCCAAAATGAGTGGAAATTTCATGCCAAATCCTTCGATCTAAAGATAAAATAGCCCAAAACGAGGCTCGCTGCGCCCAGCGCGATCGGATAGAGCAGCGAAAAAGCGATGAAAAGCCCGCGCCCGAAGTGATCTAGGATAAAATACGCCGTCGTGCCGATGACCGCAAGATCGGGATCAAATAGGCTAATAGCGGCGATTCGGAAGTCCTCCATCGGGTTTGCTAGAGCGATCGCAAAGATCAAATTTTCGTTCACTCCCGTTTTTGCGAGCAGTCCGATCAGCACGAGATCCAAAAACGCAAGGCAGAAAAGCCAGACGAAAAATGCGAGCCCAAGCCCCATTTCTTGGCTTTTTGAGACGGCGCAGATCAAAAACGCGATCCCTAAAAACGCCGCGCATAAGCTAAAAAGCAGCCCCGTATAAAGCAGGCAGATCGCCCACGGAATGCCCGTGCCTTTGATCGCGCCCCAAACGATCGCTAAAAGCAGCGACAAAAATATCGGCACGAACACTCCAAATAGCCTTCCTAGCGCCTTGCCGTAGTAATACTGCGCCTGCGAGATCGGGAAGCTTAGCAAGTATTCGAGGATATTTAGGTCGCGGTCGGCTAGGATCGCCTTGCTGGTGGTTACGAGCACGAAGACGGGCAGGATGATGATGCAGATCTGAATAAATAGCAGCAGCAGTCGCGAAAGCCCGCTAAAGCCAAGCACACGCGAGTCGGTCACTCCCGTGATGAAAAACGCCGCCACGAGCCCGCTAAAGATCAGCAGATAGAGCAAAAACCAGCGCGAACGGAAGGATTCTTTGATATCCAAAGCGGCGATGGTGAGTAAATTTTTCATTCTTTTCCTTTAATTTTCTAAGATAAAGCGATCTTGGGCTTTATATTTGGACTCCGCACTTAAGCGGGCGTGCGCCTTGTCTTAAACGCGCCACCCGTCTTTAAATTTAGATTTCTTGCGCGGCTTAAATGCGCCCGTCTTTAAATTTTAGCCTCGTTTTGCAGCGCGGATTTCGCAGCCTTAAATTTTGCCCGTCTAGCGTTAAACAAGCGGCGAAATTTTATCCGCTGCCTGTGGCCGCGGCTCGCGCATAAATTTTAAATTTACGACCCAGACTTGCGCGCACTCAAACAGCGCGTCGTTTGCCACCTGCTATCCGTTATCTACTGCAGTTTTAAAATTTAGCCGTTTGACGGGGTCGCTTAAATTCCAGCTCCGTAAAATTTCAAACCCGGGCGTATCCCGCGGCATAAAATTTTAAAATTCTAAAAATCTAGCAGCGGCGAATTCTACGCCGAATAAATTTTAAATTTACGGCGAACTTTTAAATTAGTGAGCTTGCGTAAATTTTAATTCGGCAGAGCGAATTTTGCGCCGTGCGTTAAATTTAACCGCGTCGCGAGATGAAATTTTGCGGCCGTTTTCTAGACCCATCTCTGCCTCACACCCGCCCGCGCCCGCGGACCGCGCATAAATTTTAAATTTACGGCTCCGGCTCGCAGTGTGCTTAAACATCGTGTCGTTCAGCGTTGCCTATTATCTGTCATTCACGACGCTGCAAAGTAAAATTTTATCTCATCTATGGCGGCATGGGCGGCGCGCTGAAATTCAGGCTTTAAATTTAGTGCAAAACGAAGCCGCTTAAAATTTCGTCTTAGCCAAAGCGTCCTTAATGCGCGTGCCCCGAATGCATATCGTGCGCCGTGCCGTTGCCCTCGTGCATCTGCCCCATATCGTGCGGTGAGCCTTGAGGATGTGCCGTGCTGCCCGCATCGCCGCCGCCCATATCGCCATGACCGTGCATACTTCCCAGATCGCCGTGCGCATCGCGACCCATATCGCCCATTCCCATGCCGTGCGAGCCGCCGCCTGCTTTAAGCGCCGCGACTACCTGATCGAAGCTGAAGTCTTGCTTGCCCTCCTGCTTGTTTTTAAACGCGCCCCAGCCGAACGACATAGGGGTTTTAAAGCCCTTGTAAAAATGCGCCGTGCGTGCGTCGATAAACTCGCCGTTGCCGCTAGCGTCATTGATGTAAATTTTAGCGTCCTTTAGCCAGTTTAGTTTGTCGTTGGTAACCATAAAATCCACCAAGCAGCCGATGTCGTCAAAGTAGTGGTTTTTGCCGTCCACGCGTACATCGACGCTGAAGCGGTTATCGCTGATCGCCATCTGGCAGTGCTCGCATACGTCCCTGTCGTAATGGACGTTGCCGTAGTCTTTCTCGTCGCCGCAGCCTAAAAACGTAAGCGCCGCAAGTGCGCAAAGTAAAAATTTAAACATTTTTATCATCTACGATCCTCCCTAGATCCATTGAAATCATTCTTTTTACCAGCCCTCCCACCTCCTCGAGCCTATGCGAGATAAAGATCAAGCTCTTATCTTTTGCATACTTGCGCAAAAGCGTCTTAAAATGCTCGCGCGCGCTCGGATCGAGATTGGCTGTCGGCTCGTCGAAAATCATCGCCTTGCTAGCCCTGCCGAAGGCTAGCGCGATTAAAAATTTCTGCTTCATACCGCCGGATAGCTTATGAAAGGGTTTGTTTAAATTTGAACTCAGATCAAGCTCCATTTCGTCGCAAAATTTTACGATGTCTACCCTGCTCGCGTCAGCCGTGCGCTCGGCGAAGTAGATGAGCTCATTTAGACTCAGCTTAAGCGGCGGCGGGGTTTGCGGTACGAAGCTGATACTGCGTAGAGCATGGCTACGCTGCTTAAACGAATCAAATCCGTCGATAGCTACGCTGCCGCTTGTGGGTATGTATTCGCCTAAAATCGTCCGCATCAGCGAGCTTTTGCCAGCGCCGTTTTGTCCGACAAAAAGCACTTGCTCGCCATCCGTGATATTTAGATTGATATCTTTTAAAACGAATTGATCTGCGAATTTCTTGCTTACGTTTTTAATCTCTATCATAGGCTTCCTTAGATCATATCTTTTAGCTTATTGCCGATACTCAGTGCGTCTTGGTGACACACGTCGATACAGCGTCCGCACAGCGTGCAGTCGATCCCTTTTAGCATAAATTTGCTCTTATCGCCTAGGTTTTCGGACGCCTTTTTTTTGGTGATGTCTAACACATGCGAGACGAAGCAGACGTCTTGGCAAACGCCGCAGTGGTCGCACCTGCTCTTATCCCAAATAATCTTGCTAAGGCTTGCTTTTGCCGCAAGCGAATAGGTGCTTCCTAGCGGGCATAGATGCGCGCACCACGCTCGCCTGCTAAAAAATACTTCGAGCAAAAATACAAAAACGATCCAAAGCCCAGCCAGTGAGAAGCCATAGATGATGAGGCGCGATAAAATTCCAACTACGTTAAAAATTTCAAAAACGAGCAGATCGGTAATCGCGCTTAGCGCTAAAAACGCCGCCCAGATCACATATCGCATACCGCGAGGCAGGGTGCGCTCCTTGATGACGTGCTTGGCAATTAGCGTATTATGCAGCTTCTCGCCGATCTCGCTAAGCGCTCCGTAAGGGCAAATCCACGAGCAAAACGCCTTGCCGCCCGCGATGAAGTAAAACAGCAAAATGGTGCCCGAGCCGATGAGCAAATTTATCGGCAGATCCTTGTGCGCGGCGATCACCTCAAGAGTCGCGAAAGGATCTGCTAGGTGAAAGCCAAGTATTCGCGAGCCGCTGATGTCTCCCTCTAAAATTTGAATATCCGCGCGAAAGGAAAGCACGAAAAGTAGATGCACCAAAAATACCGTGGCGTAGCGCAGCGCCCGAATGCTGGGACGCCATTTGCCGCTTTTATTTTTAAGCGCGAATGTCGAGAAAAAGCTCGTATTTTTGATCGTGCATCGCGAATTATATTTATCCAAGAGCTACTCTTTAAATTTTGAAATTTCATCTGCGAGCTTATCTAGGCTCTCGTCGCTTACGTTGGTCAGTAGTCCGCTCATCAGGCTGTTTTTGATCTTGCCCGCTTTATAATCTTTAAGGCTTGCTAAAATTTGATCCTTGCTCTTGCCTCCGATCGGCGGAGCGATCTTGCCGCGTCCGTCATCGCCGTGGCAGGGCGCGCAGCTTACTAGATAGGAGCTACTAACCTTAAAATCGCGCTCCTTGACGCTCTGCTGCAAAATTTTAATATTTTTTACGTCCTTATCGTCGATGAGATCGACGCTTTTGCTCTGCGGCGCGGGCTTTGCTTGCGCTTGCGGCTTGACTTCCTGCTGTGGCGCGTTAGAATCGTCCGAACTAGCCATAAAGATCATCAACGCGATCAGCGCGACGCCTAAAATCAAAGCTAAAATTTTGCCCGGTTTCATTTCTGCTCCTTAAATTGTTTGTTGAACTCATAAATTTCTTTCGCCATCGTCTCTATCTGCTGCTCGCTCATGCCGTTTACGAGCTGCACCATAAGTGGGTTGGGCTTTTCTTTAAATTTATACTTTTTAATCATATCCACGATCTGCGCGTCGGTTTTATCCAGAAGCGACGGACCGATGATGCCGTTGGCGTAGTCGTCGTGGCACGCCGAACAGCGCAGGATAAAATCGTGCCCAAGGCGCTTTTTCATCAGATCGAAATTTAGCTTTTCGTATTGGTTTTTGATGCTCGAATATGCCACGATGTTTTTGGTCGTTTCGTTCACGTCGCCGTTTAGGTTAAAATTTACCTTTCGCTCGCCGTAAAAATCGTAGCTTACGAACTTATCGTCTTGTTTCGGCGCTTCGCCGCTTTTGACGCTTATGCGAGGCTTGGCAGTATGATTTTGTTCCACGCTCTGCGATGCAGAATTTGAACTTACAGAATTTTGCGAAACGGAATTCTGCTCTGCGGAGCTTGTCGCGGCGGAGCTTGAATCGCCGTCATCTCCGCAGCCGCACAGCAAAAGCGCCGCAGCTAGCGAGCAGATGTAGAATTTAATGGAGTTTTTCATTGTTTTCCTTCATAGATTGATTTGTAATCCGCCCGCGGGATTATCTCGATGATACGCGCCGGACAGAGCTCGGCGCACGCACCGCAGCCGACGCAAGCGCTACGGATCTGCGGGGCGAAATGTTCATTCGCCTTTATCATCGCAATAGCTTCAAGCGGCTGCGGGTAAGGGCACAGCGACGCGCATAGATCGCAGGGCTTGCCCTCTTTCGCCGCTAGCGCTGAGTTTAGCTCGCGCTCTTGCTCGGTCTTAGCGGGCTTTAGGCGCAGATCGTCCGGTTTTAAAACCTGCCCGCGATACGCCAAACAGGCATCTAAATTTTCAATCACGGCGATACCCATTTTGACCTTTTTGGGCTCGTTCGTCTCGTGGCTGAGTGCGCCGCTTGGACAGGCGAGCACGCAAGGAAGCGCGCCGCAAAGATAGCAGCCCCGCTCTTTGGCGTCGATGACGGGAGTGCCGATGTCAAAAAGATGCGTGATATCAAGCAGATAGATGCTGTGATAGGGGCAGACCTGCACGCATTGACCGCACTTGATACAGCTAGAGCGGAAGCCGCGTTCCGCTAGCGCTCCGGGCGGGCGTAGATACAAAGAGGCGGAATCCTCGCTAGAATTTTGTTTTATGGAATTCGGCGCGGAATTTTGTCCTGTGGAATTTACGGAATTTTGCTCGTTTAAATTTTGCGCTTCACTGCCCGCGGAATTTGCAGAATTTTCATCCGCAAATAAGCTCGCTGCCCCGAATACTCCAAGCGCTCCGCCGAGTAGTTTTATCGCTTCGCGTCTATTCTTTATCATTGCTTCATCCTAGGTTTTGGATCTTTTAGCAGTAGCTCAGGCTCTGAAAACGGAGCGAGCTTGGAAATGAAATTTAAAAGCGCGATCCCGCTGGAGCCGTAAAAAAACCGCACATTCGGTTTATACGCCCAAAGCCTATCCGCATAGGCATATGCCGCATAACTCACATCGCCGTAACCGTCGCCGTCGCGGTCAAATCCGTCGTAATCGTCGAAGTAGTTGCCACTCCATTCGTTTTCTAAAAGCTTGGATTGGGGCGTATCGTTTAGCACAATCTCCATATTGCCTTTAAATTTGTTGTCTTTAAAGATGCTTTTTAGCTGCGTGGCGTGGAATTGCACGCCGATACTGTTGTATTCAATATCGTTGTTTTCAAAAACGTTAAGTGAGCCCGGTTGATAGGGGGATTGATCCAGATAAAATCCGCGGGCGTTGTAGATGACTTTATTATCCGTAACCCTGAAATTTGAGCTATCCTTCATACCGATGCCTACGCCGTAAGCGCCGTCTGCGTTGCGCACGACGTTGCGTCTGGCGATATTATCGCTTGAAAACATAAAAAATAATCCCACGCTATTGCCGTCGTAGTAGTTATCCTCCACGACGTTATGCCCGGAGTTCATAAAGTGCAGAGAATAGCGACAGCTGCGGCCTTTATTGCCTGCGACGAGATTGCCGTTTGAGAAGTAAAAAACGGTGTCGCGGACGTTATGGACGTCGTTATTTAAAATTTTATTGGCGTTGGAATACCAAAGCTTGATGCCGTCGCCTTTGAAACTCGTGCGGTAGGTATTGCTTGAAATTTCGTTGCCCTCGATAGTTACGTCGTTTGCCTTGCTTAGCACGACGCCGTAGAGCACGTCTTTGATGAGATTATTTTTTATGATTACGCTGTTTACGTCGCTTACATTGATGCCCGCATCCTCGCTAAGATGCTCGAAACCTCCATTTTGGATTGTTAAATTCTTGATTATAACATGCGGAGAGCGGACGCGGATGACCGTTCCGTTGCGATCGCCTATGATCACGGCGGAGCGGTCTAGTCCGTCGATAGTAAGGGGTTTATCGATTAAAATATTGCCGTGGTACTCGCCCGCGGCTAGTTCGATAATATCGCCCGCTTTTGCGCTATCGATCGCGTCTTGAAGCTCGCTCGCGCTTAAGCTTAGCGCGAGCGAGAATGCTAGAAGCAAAAGCCTCATCTATGCTCTCGTAGGAATTTTTTCTTAGATAATAGAGCTAACGCCGATAGCAGTGATAGGGCTAGCATCAGCCAAAAGCCAAGAGCCGGATATGAATGGGTAGTAAAATGCGCTACGCTGCCGTCGCCAAATGCTGTAGGCATAAAAGGCTTTATTTTAAACGCGCCCCAGTCTTGCAGGTTGTGCCCGAACCAATACAGCCAACCCACGTAGCAGCCGATGAAGATAAGCGGCGCAATGATCGGCAGGATCATAAGCAGAGTCTGCCCCTTGCCATCATAGTACAAAAACGCAAGCATGCCGATCGTCGCGATTATGAGATAATACGGCGATAGAGAGTGCTCGAGCGTGCCGCCGCGCCAGACGGGATACATTCCGATATAGTGATTTAGCGTGTTCATCTCGCCGACATCGCCGCTAAAGCCGTCAACGTGGACGTAAAGCGGAATTCCATCGGGGAAGGCCTCTTTTGGATAGTTCGGCGCTTCGAGTGAAATTTTCCACACCGGTATGCTAGGGACCCCCACTTCAAATTTATGCTCCAGCATCGCGCCTAGATCATTTTTAACATCACTAGGAATTAGGTGATTTTTATACGATGCTTTCGTATAAAAATTCCATATCGGTGCGGAGTATGCGGGAAGCTGCGAGACGCTGCTAACCTGCCCCGATACGATTTTGCCTTGGACTTTGAAAAATCCGAGCGTAGGGATGGTAAAAGCGACCGTCATAATAAGCAGCGCTAAAATCGCGTAAATTTTATATTTTGGCATTTCGTCTCCTTTAAATTCTCCCCCTTGCGGGGGAGAGTGGGGCTAGTTAAGACCCGCGTTCTCATCGACCCATTTTAGGTATTCGATGATATCTTTGATCTCTTCGTCTTTCATATGCTGATTTGGCATGCGAAGGTTGAAGTAATTTATCATTGCCTTAACGTAGTCGTCTTCGTAGAATTTAGCAGGGTCTTTGATGAAATCGGCTACCCATTTCTCGCCGTTTTCGTGGCGGAGTAGGACGCCCGTTAGATCAGGACCCGAGCTTACTTGACCGATGACGTGGCAGCCGTTGCAGCCTCCGCGTAGGTAAGCCTTTTCGCCGTTAGATGCAGCCTCGCTCATAGGAGTGGAGAGCTCGCGGATTAGGTTATTTTTAGCGCGAAGCCCGACATCTGCGGTTTTTACTAGGTACTGCCAAACTTGACCTTCCCAAAGTATCGCGCCATTCATATCGCCCGCTTTTACCGCGGCGTCTGCCTTGGCTTTGGTTTCAGGAATTTTGCCGTATTGATCCAGCGCGTCATCGACTAAAGCCTTGACCTTAGGATATTTCTCGTAATTTTTCTCTTTTAAGAATTTAACGACTGATTGAATAACGTCGTCGGTGGCTTTATTCGTAGCTACTACCTTATCGTATTCGGCTTTTAGAGCCTCCGGGCTAAGAGCTTTTAGCATAGACGCTTTAGCTGAAGTGTATTTTTTATTCGGATCTTTTACGTATAGATATCCAAACATCTCAAGGTGCAGCGCAGAGCAGAATTCCGTGCAGTAGAAAGGAAATACGCCCTCTTTATCTGCGATGAAATTTACGCTCGCAGTCTTACCCGGCTCAAGCGACATATGCAAATCGTAATCATCAACCGTAAAGCCGTGAGTTTCGTCCTCGGCACGCTCTAAATTTGTCATATAGATCGTTACGTTATCGTCCTTATTAACCTCGATGTGCTCAGGATTAATATGGCTGCGGATCGCCGTAGCATAGACTTTTACGTTTTTGCCGTCGCGCTCGATGCGCTCTTGACCCGCTAACGTCATAGCAGGGTGTTGTTTGCCGGTACGAGAGTTCGTTCCCATAGTATAGGTAGGTTTCGTATGAAGCTTGCTAGCTGCGATAGAAACTACGTCGTGCGGCTCACCTAGACCGATAGGAAGATCATAAAGCATCTCCATTTTAGGCCCTGTAATGTCGATGAGCTGGTGGTTTTGCGGATGAAGCGGTCCGATAGGATTAAATCTATCGATCGAAAGCTTATCCAGTGCGATTACGTATTTGCCGACAGGCTTAGAGGATTTGCCCTCCATGGAGTCGAGGTGACCGATATTGTAGTGGACGTTGATCCTATCTAAAACCTTTAGCGTTTTGTAGTTCCATTTTACGATCTGGCTATCGACGTAAAGCGATGTATAGATTACGCCATCTTTCGAATCGAAGGTATTATGCAAAGGTCCAAGACCAAGCTCTGCTTGTCCGTGAAGCGTCTTTTGCATATCTAGGATCGGAATTCCGTATGGATCCTTGCCTGCGTATTCTTTTTTATCAATTAGCTCTTTGATCTTTTTAAAATCATAAACGCTAGCGTGAGTATCTAGTTTACCGCCGATAATGATATAGCGACCATCAGGGCTAACATCGACGCCGTGAGGGGATTTAGCTTCAGGGATCAAAAATAGCGCTCCCGCTTTTACGGCAGCGTCTATTGTAACGATTCTGTGTCCGTTTACGACCTTATAGTTTTTGCTGTCTTGAGCAAGCTTTTCTAGAATTTGCCAGTTGTAAACGTGCAGGTAGTCGGTATCGTTGCGGCTCATACCGGCTTCCATCGGAGGCAGACCCTTTTCGATGCCGCCTGTGTACATTTCGGAGTTAAAGCTGTTGGTAAACGCCCAGCCGAAGCTCTCGCCCTTACCTGCGTCACTTAGATCTTGCATATATGGAGGAAGCTCTAGAGAAAAGGATTTATTTACGTCGATTTTGCCTTTATCGTAGTCAAATTTCCATAGCGTTACCGCACCGCGATAAACCGCCTGATACTCCTCGATCGGGTGCCAGTCGTTATCGAAAGGGGCTGCGTATTGGCTGGTTTCGATGACGTATTCGGTATTAGGCGTCACGAAAGAACCGCCGTGATCGCTTTTGATTACGGGATTTACGACTATTTGAGTAGTTTCGAAATCGGATAAATTTATAACCGCGATTCTTGGGTTCGCCTTATCGTTGATAAAGAGATAATCGCCCACATACTCGCCGTTTTTCTCGCTGAAATTTGGGTGGTGAGTATCGCCCCAGTTGATCTCTTTGCCGTTAATGGAGCCCGATCTTAAGACCGCCTTGCTCTCCTCGTCAAAGCCGTATCCCTGCCAAGGCTCCGGGGTAAATACGCCGATATATTTGTAGATCCTCATCGACGGCACGCCGTAAACGAGCACCTGTCCGCTTTGACCGCCGGAAGAGAAGACCATATAATCGTCCTTCCTACCGGTCGGCTGATAGGTCTTAGCCGCCGCCAAAACGTCTTTTTCGCTTAAATTTCGTTCTTTCATCACGCGCTCTAAGTCGCTATCTGCGGCACACAGGGCGCTTGCGGCGAACAAAACCGAGCCCAAAAGCACGGGTTTGAAACTTTTTAACATACTAATCCTTTCTTAGAATTTTAAAATTTTACCTGATTTGCTGACTACGAGGATCGCTTCCCCGTCTGCGTACATCGCTAAAAATTCGCTTTTTAAATCCACAACCTCCTTTAATCCTGCTTTTTGATTTTCGTAAATTTTATCTTTAGTAGCGATAAACTGCGTGCTGCGGGCGCACACGATGGATTTGATCCAAGAGCCCACGCTTTTGCGCTCGCCGCTTTTTAAATTTATAAAATTCCCCTCTATATCGCCCACAAATAGCGTCCCGTCGCAGTCTGCAAGCGCAGTGGTGATAGAGCCGCTTAAATTTTTATCGCCAGCTTCGGCTGAAATTTCGCTTTGAGTTTTAAGCCCCTCGTCTTGAAATTTTGCGCTTTTGAATTCTGAGCTTTGAAATTCCGCGCTCTTTGCGCCGCTAGCTTTCGTTTCGTTTGGCTCGGAGCCTTGCACGATTCTCATGCTATTAAATTCTGCATCTTTAAATTTCACGCTACCAAGCTCTCCCTGCGCAGCGCGATTGGGCGCTGTATCGCTGCCGCTAAATTTAGTCGCGACGAGATCTGCGCTAAAACAGGCTACGCCGTTCCAGCTTGCGACGCAAAGTCCGTTAGCGCCTAGGCTAACGGCATTGATCCTGCCGTAATGAAGCGAAATTCCGCGCAGCCTGTTAGGGGTGGAATTTTTATTTAAAGATTGCCCGTTTGCGGTGGAATTCTCACCTGGGGTGTAACCGCCATCCGCGCTGTTATCAGAATCCTCGTCTAATCTTATTAGTTGATTCTTATCTACTACCGCGTAAATCGTGTCTTTTGCGGCATAGATCGCATCTATTTGGGCTGTGCCGCTACGCCCCGTCTTAAGCGCGCCTAAAAACTTTAATCTGTCGTTTAGTACCGCGATTTCGACTCCGCCCCAAGCTAGATAAATTTTGCCGTTTTTAAAATTTAGAGCCGTGATTTCATTATCGCTGTATTTTTGCGCGAACTCCACATCCCATTTAGCAGTATCAAACATCCTAAGCTCGCCGCCACTGCCGCATAAAAGCAGTCGGTGCGAGCTTGCGTCGAATGCGCCCAGACGCAGCGTGGAGTTTAGATCAAAGCTGCCAGCTGCCGCCATCTGCGATAAACAAATCAAAAAGGCAATATAAAATTTTATAAAATTCATCTTAATCCACTCTTTGCGAAATGATACTCCCCCAAGGCTTAAAAATCGGTTTAAAGCTTGAGCTATAATGAAATTCTAAGATTTCTTAAAAGTTGCGAAATTCTACGATATAAAAACAGCTCTAAGTAAAATTTTATTTCGCATTTCGTTATATAAATTCCGCTTTAAAATTATAATTTCAGTAAATTTTTATTTTGACAGATTTTTACAATTCGTAACGCTCCTTTAATTTTGTTTAAATAAAAAGTTAGTATAATCGCCAAAGTTTGTTTTAAATTTTACTGAAGGAGAAACTATGGAGTTTCTGACAAGTTTGTCTGAAAGCACTCAATTCTTTTTGCAGCTCATTATAGTATTGGGCTGTTTGTTTTATGGTGCTAAAAAAGGCGGTATGGCGCTGGGAATTCTAGGCGGTATAGGCTTAGTGATCTTAGTGTTTGGATTTAGATTAGAGCCAGGTAAGCCGGCAGTGGACGTTATTTTAACTATCCTCGCAGTTGTCGTAGCAAGTGCAACACTACAGGCTACGGGAGGGCTTGATGTAATGCTTCAAATAGCGGAGAAATTGCTTCGTAAGCATCCGAAGATGGTTTGTATCATCGCTCCAACTGTTGCGTGGACGCTTACAATCTTATGCGGAACGGGACACACCGTCTATACGCTGCTTCCGATCATCTATGACGTAGCTATTAAAAATGGGATTCGCCCTGAGCGCCCGATGGCTGCTTCTACGATCTCCTCGCAACTTGCTATCATCGCTAGCCCCGTTTCGGTTGCCGGCGTTTCGATGGTCGCGATCTTACTAGGCCAAGGCGTGCATATCGAGGGCTTTAGTACGTATTTGGATCTGCTAAAACTCACTATCCCTTCTACTTTCATCGGTATGCTTGCAATCGGAACGTGGTCGATTTTTAGAGGTAAAGATCTAGATAAAGATCCGGAATTTCAAGAAAAGATCAAAGATCCAGAGCAGAAAAAATATATCTACGGCGAAAGCACGACCTTGTTAGGTCAAAAGCTTCCTAGGATTAAGTGGATCTGCATGTGGATTTTCTTAGCTACTATTGCGCTAGTTGCGGTTTTAGGTTACGAGAAAAGCTTGCGTCCTGCGTGGACTAAAAATGTCCCTGGAAAATCTGTAGAGATCATCGTCGATAAAAAAACGGTCAAAAATATCACGATTAAAGATGGTCAGGTTATCTCCATGGTAGACGGTGGCAAGGTCGTCTCAAACGTCAAAGAGTCCAAAGCCAAAGATGCGACGAAATTTAATAGCGTTGAAATTTACGACAAAGATAAAAAGCTTACTCAAAGCATCGTCTCTCAAGACGGAAATGTAGTAATTACGACAGGCGATAAGAGCGAAAGCATCGCAAACGCAAGTATAGTCGTAAAGGATACTATGAAGAAGACCACAAATTTAAATATGGTCTTAACCATTCAAATTTTCATGCTTCTTGCAGCATCCATTATGATGATTGTCTCGGGTATCAAAGCGGGCAATATCGCTAAAAATGAAATTTTTCATAGCGGTATGATCGCGCTCGTAGCCATTTATGGAATTTCATGGATGGCGGAGACTATGTTTACTGCTCATATCGAAATGTTAAAAGCGTCGCTAGGTAAGGTTGTTATGGCGTATCCGTGGACATATGTCATTGTTTCGCTGCTAATTAGTAAATTCCTTAACTCTCAAGCGGCGGCGGTTGCTACTTTCGTACCGCTAGCGGTTAGCATCGGTATTGATCCGGGCCTTATTATTGCGTTTGCACCGGCTTGCTACGGATACTATATCCTACCTACCTATCCGAGTGATCTTGCGGCGATCCAGTTCGACCGCTCGGGCACTACGCACATTGGTAAATTCGTCATCAACCACAGCTTCATTTTCCCTGGGCTAATAGGTGTTCTTACTTCATGTGCGATGGGCTTTATCTTCGCTCATATTTACGGCTATTTATAATAGCTATATGCTCGCGAGTTCAACACTCGCGAGCTTTAAATTTCAAACCCCAGCGGCTTTTTAAAATTTTATAAAATTTTGAAATTTTAAATGCTCTAAATTTTTAAATTCTAAAGCTTTCTAAATTCCGTTCATAACCCGCGCGAGGCTAAATCGTTTTAAATAAAATTTACGTTATAATCCTGCCAAATTCCACATAGGAGGCAGATATGCAAATCCCTATCGCATACGGCAAAGATGATCATCTAAGCTTAGAGATAAGCGAGAGAAACTTGCTCGGCGTTTTTAACCCAAACCCCGTGGCTAAATTTGACGAAACGGCGCTCATCGCAAAGGCTCTAGCAAATCCGATAAATCAAAAAAGCTTTAATGAGTTTATCGCGGGCGATGAAAAGATCGTCGTCATCGTAAACGACGGCACCAGACCCACGCCTACGGCAAAAATTTTAAAGCAAATTTACCCAAAAATCCGCGAGAAAAATAAAATTTTCATCATTGCCACGGGCTGCCATAGAGAGGGCACGCTTGATGAGTACGAGATGATCTTCGGCAAAGAAATTTACGCGGAGATTAGAACCAAAAACGAAGTTCACGATCACGACTCCAAGCACGACGAGATGGTATTTTTAGGCGAGTCCAAAAATGGCACGCAGATGTATCTAAACAAAATCGTAGCAGAAGCGAAAAAGGTGATCGTCATAGGCTCGGTCGAGCCACACTATTTCGCGGGCTACACGGGCGGCAGAAAGGCCTTTTTGCCGGGCACTGCGTCGTACGAGAGCATCACGCAAAACCACAAGCTCGCTCTTAGCGCCGATGCGCAAGCTCTGCGCCTAGAGGGCAACCCCGTGCACGAAGATATGATCGACGCGATGAAAGTTCTTGCTCATATCGACGTTTTTTCGATCCAGACGGTTCTTGATAGCGAGCACGGCATGTATTACGCAAGCGCGGGCGACTTAAACGACAGCTTTTACGACTGCGTAAAAAAGGCCGACGAGGTATTTTGCGTAAATATCCCGCGCAAGGCAGATATCGTGATCTCGGTCGCGCCCTATCCGATGGACGTCGATCTCTATCAGGCGCAAAAAGCCCTAGATAACGGCAAACTAGCGCTCGCACAGAACGGAATTTTAATCATGGTCGCAAAGTGCCGCACCGGCATCGGACCAAAGCCGTTTTTTGATCTGATGGCATCCGCGGATACGCCTAAAAAGGTGCTCGAAAAGATCAGCGCGGGCTTTAAGCTCGGCTACCACAAGGCCGCTAAAATGGCCGAAATCTCGCTCTGGGCGCAGACTTGGGCGGTGAGTGATCTCAGCGACGAGCAGATGCGCGCCGTGCATCTAAAACCATACCACGACATCCAAAAGGCCGTGGACGACGCGCTCGCGCAGAAGGGCGCGGACGCGAAGATCATCATCCTGCCGTTTGGCTCGATGACGGTGCCTAAGGCCTAGGCTTGGCTAAAATTTTATATTACGACGCTAGCGCTGGTATCAGCGGCGATATGAATTTAGGTGCGCTGGTGGAGCTCGGCGTGGATTTTAGTTATCTTTGCGCCGAGCTAGAGAAGTTAAATTTAGCCGGCGAATTTAAGCTAGAGCGCAAAAACGTGCTAAAAAACGGCATCGCCGCTACTAAAATCGGCATCGTACCGCTAAAATCGCAGCCTCACGCCAGAAGCTACGCGGGTATCAGGCAAATTTTAGAGAGTTCAAATTTAAGCTGTAGCTGCAAACAAAGAGCGGGCGCGATATTTCGCACGATTGCGCAGGCCGAAGCCAAAGTCCACGGCACGGACATAGAGCGGGTGCATTTTCACGAGATCGGCGCGATCGATAGCATCGCGGACGTCGCGGGCGCGGCAATCTGCCTCGAGTATCTTTTTGAAAAGCTCGGTGTCTCGCGCGTCGTAAGCTCAAAGATCGAGCTTGGCGGCGGCGTAGCGATCTGCGATCACGGCGCGCTTAGCGTGCCGGCACCCGCCGTTTGCGAAATTTTAAAAGGCGTGCCCGTAAGCCTCGGACGCGCAAATTTCGAGATGACTACCCCCACGGGAGCGGCGATTTTAAAGGCCTGCGCGGACGAGTTTACGGACGGCGCGAGCTTTAGGATCGAAAAGATCGGCTACGGCGCGGGCGATAAAGATGCCGCAGACTTTGCAAACATGCTTCGCGCGATGATCTGCGAGGCGGACGAGGATTTAGACGATCAAAATTTAGACGCACGCTCCGACTACGGCGAGGCTTGCAAGCAAATTTTAATCTCCACTAATATCGACGATATGGACGCCGAGAGCTTTGCGCTTGCGTGCGAAATTCTGCGCGAAAACGGCGCGCTGGACGTGTTTAGCAGATCTATTTTTATGAAAAAGGGACGCATTGGCTTTGAGCTAAACGCGCTGTGCCGCAAGCAGGACGCGCAAAATTTAAAGGATCTAATATTTACGCACACCACTGCGATCGGCGTTCGCGAGGTAGAGGTCGCTAAAACCGAGCTAAAGCGCGAGTTTGCGCGAGTACAGACGAAATTCGGCGAGATAGGGCTTAAAATTTCTGGCAGCGGCCAAACGCAAAAGGCAAAGCCCGAATTTGAGGACTGCAAGGCCGCGGCGCTCGCGCACGGCACGACGATAGAGTTGGTGCGAAAAGAGGCGCTGAAAATCTATGACGAAACTAGAAAAACTAAAGGCTGATCTGCGCGGGCTGGGCGAGCTGGCGGTCGCATTTAGCGGCGGAGCGGACAGCTCGCTACTGCTACGTGCGGCGCACGACGCGCTGGGTGCGCGAGCGATCGGCATAACGATAAGATCGCCCTACATGTCCTCGCGCGAGATCGCCGAAGCCGTGGAATTTGCTAGATTTTACGGCATCCGCCACGAAATTTTAGAGCTCGGCGTGGCGGAGGGGATCAAAAATAACCCCGAAAACCGCTGCTATCTGTGCAAAAAGGCGGTCTTTTCGCGCCTAATCGAGCGCGCCCGCGAGCTTGGCTTTAGCCGCGTCGCAGACGGTACGAACCGAGACGATCTGGGCGAATACCGCCCCGGGCTCAAAGCAAAAGAGGAGCTAGGCGTGCTCTCGCCGCTGATAAATTTAACCAAAGCCGAGATCCGCGAGCTATCGCGCGAGCTGGGCTTGCCCACGGCCGAAAAGCCCGGCTATGCATGTTTGCTAACGCGCCTACCGCATGGGCGTGAGATCGATCAGGGCGAGCTAAATTTGATCGAAGCGGCGGAAAATCTACTCATCGCAAGCGGCTACGCAAACGTCCGCGCGCGGTGCGACCGCAAAAATATAAAGCTACAAATGCCTTTTTCTAGCATGCAAAGCTTTCTAAACGACGCAAAATTTAAAAGCGTCGTTAGACAGCTCATCTCGCTTGGCGCAGCGGAGGTGACGCTCGATCTAAAGGGGCTTAGAGAGGATGTTTTGCATGAGAGAGGATGAAATTTTAGAGCTTTTCGCGGGGGTAAAAAGCGGCCGCGTGAGCGAGCAAGAGGCGCTAAAATACCTAAAAAACTACCCCTACGAGGACGTGGGCTGCGCCAAGATCGACACTCAACGCGCCCTGCGAAACGGCGCGGGCGAGGTGATCTACGGTGAGGGCAAGACAGATGATGAAATTTTACGCATCGCTGGCGCGATCGGCGCAAGGCGGCAAAATATCCTGATCACGCGCACGAACCAACGGGTTTTTAAGCGGGTGCGCGAGATGCTGCCACAGGCGAAGTTTAACGCTCGCGGCCGCGTCATCAGCGTCAAATTTAAAGAGCCTGCGCTCACGCAAAGCTACATCGCGATAGTCTCTGCAGGCACCGCCGACGGCGCGGTAGTGGAGGAGGCGTACGAGACGGCGCGATTTCTAGGCAACGACGCGCGTAAATTTAGCGACGCGGGCGTGGCCGGGCTGCATAGGCTGATCGCAAATTTAGAGCAGATACGCGGCGCAAAGGTCGCCATCGCGGTGGCGGGCATGGAGGGCGCGCTAGCTAGCGTGCTGGCGGGTCTCGTGAGCGTGCCGGTGATCGCGGTGCCCACCAGCGTGGGATATGGAGCGAGCTTTGGCGGTCTGGCGGCGCTGCTAGCGATGCTAAACAGCTGCGCAAACGGAGTGAGCGTCGTAAATATCGACAACGGCTTTGGCGCCGCGTATAACGCGAGCCTGATAAATCATCTCTAAATTTACGTCTGCGCGCGGGTTAAATTTAACGGCTAAATTTAAAAGGGAAGCGTTGCGAGAGGAAAATTTAAACGAGCAAGAGGCTGGACGAAGGGACGCAAAACAGCGCGAGCAAAAGGCGCAAACAAGACAAAGCGCGCGGACGAGGCTAGCGTTTTTAGCCGCGACGGTTCTGATTTTAGCGGCTGAAATTTACATCGCGATCTGCGTAAAGGGCGGCTTCGTGCGCCACTACGCGGGTGACGTTTTGGCCGTCGTTTTGCTTTACGCGTTGGCTCGGGCTATTTTTAGCGTGCCGCCGTCAAATTTGCCGCTTAAAATTTTCGCGTTTGCGGCGGCTTTGGAGCTCGCGCAGTATTTTGGCGCCGTGCAAATTTTAGGCGTAGAAAATAAAATTTTAAAAGTAATGATCGGCGGGACGTTTGATTTTGCCGATCTGCTTTGCTACGCTGCGGGCTGCGTCCTAGCGGGCGCGTATGAAAAATTTGAAAGTAAAATTTAGCAAAGGAGAAGCGATGGATAAAGAAAAAGCCGTGCAAAAGATGACCGAGGTCATGGCGAAATTCGTCGGCTACACGGGCAAGGTGCTGCCTGATGATGTGACGGCAAAGCTGCGGGAGCTCGCCGAACGCGAGACGCAGCCGCTGGCAAAGGAGATATACAAAACGATGTTTGAAAACCAGCGCCTAGCCAAGGAGCTAGACCGTCCGTCCTGTCAGGATACTGGCGTGATCCAGTTTTTCGTGCGCTGCGGGGCGAACTTCCCGCTCATCGGCGAGCTCGAGGAGCTACTGCGAGAGGCCGTACTGCAAGCGACGCGCGAGGCTCCGCTGCGCCATAACAGCGTCGAGACGTTTGATGAGTACAACACCGGTAAAAACGTCGGCAAAGGCACGCCTAGCGTATTTTGGGAGATCGTGCCGGATAGCAGCGAGTGCGAGATACACACCTATATGGCGGGCGGCGGCTGTAGCCTGCCCGGCAAGGCGACCGTGCTGATGCCGGGCATGGGCTACGAAGGCGTCGTAAAATTCGTCATGGACATCATGACCAGCTACGGCATAAACGCCTGTCCGCCGCTGCTAGTGGGCGTGGGCATCGGCACCTCGATCGACGTGGCGTCGCTACTATCTAAAAAAGCGCTGATGAGACCGCTAGGCTCGCGCAATCCAAACGACCGAGCCGCGCTAACCGAAAAACTGCTCGAAGATGGCATCAATAAAATAGGCCTAGGCCCGCAAGGCATGAGCGGCGCAAGCTCCGTGATGGGCGTGCATATCGAAAACTGCGCCCGCCACCCAAGCGTCATCGCCGTCGCCGTAAACGTAGGCTGCTGGTCGCACCGCAAAGGCCATATCGTCTGGGACGAGCAGCTAAGCTTTGCCGTAAAATCGCACAAGGAGTTCGCGCTATGAGTAAGAAAATTTTAACCACGCCGATCGCGCCCGAGGATCTAGCGGATATCAAAATCGGCGACGTCATATACCTCAGCGGACACATCGTCACCTGCCGCGACGTGCCGCACAGACGCGTCGTAGAGGAGGGTCGCGAGCTGCCGCTAGATATCAGGGGCGGCGCGATCTTGCACGCTGGACCGATCATCAGAAAAACGGGCGAAAAAAGCTTTGAGATGGTCTCGGTTGGGCCGACTACGAGCATGCGGATGGAGAAATTCGAGCGCGAGTTTATCGCCAAAACGGGCGTGCGCCTGATAGTGGGCAAAGGAGGCATGGGCGAGGGCACGATGAGCGGCTGCAAGGAGTTTGGCGCGATACACTGCGTATTTCCGGCAGGCTGCGCGGTGGTCGCCGCGACGCAGGTCGAGCAGATCGAGAGCGCGGACTGGACGGAGCTTGGGATGCCCGAGACGCTGTGGAAGTGCCGCGTGAAGGAGTTTGGCCCGCTCATCGTCTCGATTGACGCGCACGGAAATAATCTTTTTGAGCAAAATAAGGTCAAATTTAACGAGAAAAAGGACGCGGCTTTGGCTGAAATTTTACCGCAGGTCGGGTTTATAAAGTAGTTAAAATTTGGTGGCCCCCGCTTTAAATTCTACGTCTTAAATTCTTATGCACTGTCGCTAAATTTTAAAATTTAGCGCTCTAGCGAGGGGCAAATTTTAAGAGCTTTGGGTGGATAGCGCGGATGATCAATAAAGCAGGCAGCGGGGCTAGGCGCGAGATTAAATTTTATCTGCAAAATTTAGCTAATCGCGAGGGATAAATTTTAAAAATTTATCCCGCAAAGCCGCTGTTTTAAAGCACCGATTAAAAGCGCGCGCTAATCTCGCCGAAGCTCTTTCGTAAATTTAGCCTACGCGCTATTTTTCTGCGCGAATTTCACGCTTGCATAGAGGTAGCTTGCAAGCCCTAGCGCGCCCAGTATAGCGCCTGCCTCGCCTATGTGTTCAAGCCCGAATCTCGTTGCGACTTGATGTCCCAAAAGTGCTCCGCCGCCGATACCTACGTTATAGATTGCCGAGTAGATCGATATCGCGACGTCGGTAGCGTCGGGAGCCAGCGCCAAAACCCTAATCTGCAAACAAAGCCCAAAGCCGAAAATCCCCACTCCCCAGACGAAAGCTGCAAGCAGTAGCGCTGTGTCATTTGCGACAAAAGCTTTTAACGTCAGCACCGAGGCTAGGATAAAAAGGATCGAGCAGATCAAAAAGGCGTTTGGAAAATGGCGGTAAAGCTTTGAAAAAAGCACGCTTGCAGCGATGCCCGAAGCGCCGAATGCAAGCAGGACGTAGGTTACGAAGTGATCGCCTGCGGGATTAAATTTCGCCACGAAGGGCTCTACGTAGCTGTAGGTCGTAAAATGCGCGCCTACGATCAAAAACGTCAGCAGATACAAAGTAAGCAGCATCGGGCGCCTTGCAAGCATCGGCAAGCTCGCAAGAGAGCCCGCGCGGCGGCTTGGCAAAAATGGTAAAATTTTCCAAAGAAACAGCGCCTCCGCAGCCGCAAGCGCGCCGATCGCAAAAAACGTAATCCTCCAACCCAAAAGCTCGCCGACCACACGCCCCAAAGGAAGCCCCAAAACCATGGCTAGCGAAGTGCCCAAAGCCAGCATGCCGATAGCCTGCGAGCCTTTATTTATCGGCGCTAGGCGCACGACGAGCGATGAGGTGATCGACCAAAAGATCGCGTGCGAAATCGCGATGCCAAGGCGCGCGATTACCAAAACGGCAAAATTCCACGCTACCGCCGCCAAGACGTGGCTTAGCGTAAATAGTACGAAAAGCCGCAAAAGCAGCCTCTTGCGCTCGAGCCTCGATGTAAGCAGCATCAGCGGCAGCGAGAGTATGCTCACCGCCCACGCGTAGATTGTGATGATTAGCCCCGTACTCGTAACATCCATGCTAAAATCCGCCGCGATATCGCTTAGCAGAGCCACGGGGATAAATTCCGTCGTGTTAAAAATAAAGGCGGCAAACGCCAGCGCGATAACTCTCGTGTAAGCGATTTTATGGACGTTCATCGGCTTTCCTTTTTTGAGCTTTTTAAATTTGGCTTTAAGTTTAGCGCATTTAGCGGTTTTTAGCTTTTCGAGTTCTGCTTGAAATTTTAAAATTTTAAAATTCCGCGCCGTATATACGTGCCACGTTCCGTGCTAAATCTAAGCGGAGGATTATAGCTAAATTTATCCTCCGCGCAGCTTGCGGAAATAGAATTTACGCTCAAAACGCAAAGTCGCGTGTGGTAAAATTCACGTAGCGATTGACCAGTGAAAATTTAAAATGAAATTTGCACCGCGCTCGGCAGGTGGCAATAAAATTTCTTGTATTTGGCAGAATGCGCTGAAATTTTATGTACCGCGATGTTGCAAGTCATAAATAAAAATTCGCTACGTTGAGCTTGGATGCATATAGCGGTTGAGGTTTTGTAGTGGCTAAATTTTATCACCCCGGTATTGTTAACGATATGAGACTTGCCCCATTTTGTGGTAGGTGCATTTTTAAATTTCTTAATTTTCGCGCATTCCCGTCATTTGATATTTAGGTTAGAATTTCAAGCCAGACGGCTAAATTTACATTAATTTCTACCTGTTGCTTACGATCCGCGCTTAAAGTATGCAAAAAATTATTTTCAAAGCGGAGAAAAAGCCCGTCTCAAATCGTCCTCAAGGCTCGCCTCAAACCGCCCGCAGATCGCGCTCGCCGCTCGCCGCTATGATAAAGCTTTAGAATTTTATTCGGTTTGCGAAGCATTTAAATTTTTAAGCAATAAATATGTAAAATTAGCGAAATTTGATAATTCCAAAGGACGAAAAATGGCAAAAGTTATGAAAACGATGGACGGAAACGAGGCGGCGGCTTACGTCTCATACGCCTTCACCGAGGTTGCGGGCATCTATCCGATCACGCCTAGCTCGCCTATGGCGGATTACACCGATATTTGGGCGTCGCAGGGCAAGAAAAACCTCTTCGGCATGCCCGTTAAGGTAGTCGAGATGCAAAGCGAAGGCGGCGCGGCGGGCACCGTGCACGGCTCACTCCAAGCGGGCGCGCTTACGACGACGTACACCGCATCGCAGGGGCTTTTGCTAAAAATTCCAAACATGTACAAGATCGCAGGCCAGATGCTTCCGGGCGTCATTCACGTCGCGGCGCGCGCGCTTGCGGCGCAGGCGCTCTCCATCTTCGGCGATCATCAAGACGTCTACGCCTGTCGCCAAAGCGGCTTTGCGATGCTCGCAAGCGACAGCGTGCAGGAGGTGATGGATCTGGGCGGTATCGCGCATCTTGCGGCGATTAAGGGGCGAGTGCCGTTTTTGCACTTTTTCGACGGATTTCGCACGAGCCATGAAATTCAAAAGATCGAGGTGATGGACTATGCCGAGTTTGATCGCTTGCTCGATCGCGAGGCTGTGCGTAAATTTAGAGCTGACGCGCTAAACTCCGAACATCCTAAAACTCGCGGCACGGCGCAAAACGACGACGTGTATTTTCAGACGCGCGAGCTAACCAATAAATTTTACGACGCGCTTCCGGACATCGTCGCGGAGTATATGAGCGAAATTTCAAAGATCACGGGGCGATCGTACGCGCCTTTCGTCTATTACGGCGCTAGCGACGCGCAACGCGTGATCGTCTCGATGGGCTCGGTCAATCAAGCCCTTGAAGAGGTGGTCGATCATCTAAACGCGAAGGGTGAGAAGGTAGGCGTGCTAAAAGTGCATCTATACAGGCCTTTCAGCCTCAAATATCTCTTCGCCGCGATGCCTAAAAGCGTGCGCAAAATCGCCGTGCTCGACCGCACGAAGGAGCCCGGCAGCCTCGGCGAGCCGCTGTATCTGGACATAAAAGCCGCATTTTACGGGCGCGAGGACGCTCCGCTCATCGTGGGCGGTCGCTACGGCCTCAGCTCCAAAGACGTTGATCCCGCGCAGCTAATCGCCGTGTATGAAAATTTAAATGCGAACGAGCCTAAAAATGGCTTTACGATCGGCATCGACGACGACGTGACGCATCTATCCCTTCCTGTGGGGGATAAAATTTCGCTCGGCTACGAGGATGAGACCGAGTGCTTATTTTACGGTCTGGGCGCGGACGGCACCGTGGGCGCGAATAAAAATTCCGTCAAAATCATCGGCGATAAAACAGATCTTTATGCGCAGGCGTATTTCGCCTACGACAGCAAAAAATCCGGCGGCTACACGCGCTCGCACCTGCGCTTCGGCAAAAGGCCGATCCGCTCGACCTATCTCGTCTCAAATCCGCATTTCGTTGCTTGCTCGGTCGCTGCGTATCTGGACATCTACGACGTCATCGGGGGCATCCGCGAGGGAGGGACCTTTCTTTTAAATTCCATCTGGGATGCCGAGCAGACGGCGGCAAAGCTTCCGAATAAGGTTAAAAAAATTCTAGCTGCCAGACGGGTAAAATTTTACATCCTAAATGCCACCAAGCTAGCACGCGAGATAGGGCTCGGAGGCCGCACTAATACAATTATGCAATCGGCGTTTTTCAAGCTTAGCGGCATCATCCCGTTTGAGCAGGCGCAAAGCTATATGAAGGAATACGCCAAGAAAACCTACGCCAAAAAGGGCGAGGCGATCGTGGCGATGAACTGCGACGCGATCGATAGGGGCGCGGACGCTTTGGTGCAGGTAGCGATCGATCCTGCGTGGGTAAATTTAAAGGACGACGCAGCGGGTGCGGACGATAAATACAAAGGCGACGAATTTATAGAAAAGATCGTAAAACCGATAAACGCAGCGCGCGGCGATAGCTTGCCGGTCTCGGCGTTTTTAGGGCACGAGGATGGCGGGTTTGACGCGGGCACGACGCGATTTGAAAAACGCGGCGTGGGCGTCACGGTGCCTAAATGGATCGAGCAAAACTGCATCCAGTGCAACCAGTGCGCCTTCGTCTGCCCGCACGCCGTAATCAGGGCGTTTTTGCTAGACGAAAAGGACGAGGCTGCCGCGCCTTTAAATTTAAAAGATCACCTACTAGAGGCCAAGGGCAAGGAGCTAAAGGGGCTAAAATATAAGATCCAAGTAAGCCCGCTTGATTGCACGGGCTGCGCGCTTTGCGCCGAAAACTGCCCGAGCAAGGAAAAATCGCTCGTCATGGTGCCGCTTGAAGAAGAACTCGAAAAAGGCGAGCAAGAAAGCGCGGACTTTTTATTCGAGCACGTAAGATACAAAGATGATTTGATGGACAGATCAAGCGTCAAGGGCGTGGGCTTTGCCCGTCCGTATTTTGAATTTCACGGCGCGTGTCCAGGCTGCGGCGAGACGCCGTACATCACGCTGATCACGCGACTTTTCGGCGATCATATGATCGTAGCCAACGCTACGGGCTGTAGCTCGATCTACGGCGGATCGGCGCCCTCGATGCCGTATCGCAAGGACGAGAACGGCCGCGGCGTCGCGTGGGCGAACTCGCTTTTTGAGGACAACGCCGAGTTTGGGCTGGGAATGAAGATCGCAAGCGAGACGCTGCGCCATAAGATCGAAGATCTAATGCTAGGCTCGCTCTCAAGCGTGCCAAACGCGCTAAAGGCGCTTTATCACGACTGGATCGAAAACAGAGACGATACGCTAAAATCCGCTCAGATCAGAGATAGGCTGGTGCCGCTACTAGAACAAAATTTGGACGCGCCCGGGGTTCGTGAAATTTTAGAGCTAAAGCAGTATCTAAACAAAAAATCGCAGTGGATCATCGGCGGCGACGGCTGGGCCTACGACATCGGCTACGGCGGCCTCGATCACGTGCTGGCTACCGGCGAGGACGTAAACGTGCTGGTACTGGATACGGAGGTTTATTCAAACACCGGCGGACAGAGCTCCAAAGCTAGCCGTCGCGGCTCGATCGCGCAATTTACCGCAGGTGGCAAGGCGGTGCAGAAAAAAGACCTCGGCCAGATCGCGATGACCTACGGCAACATCTTTGTCGCGCAGGTAAATTCCAATGCAAACCAAGCCGCGACGCTAAAGGCGATCATGGCGGCGGAGGCCTACCCGGGACCTAGTCTCATTATCGCGTATTCGCCGTGTATCGCGCACGGCATCAAAGGCGGCATGGGCAGCTCCGGCGATCAAGCCGAGCTTGCGAGCAAATGCGGCTATTGGCCGACCTACACCTTCGATCCGCGACTAGCAGCGGAGGGCAAAAATCCGCTTAAAATTTCATCCAAAGAGCCGGACTGGAGCCTTTATGAGGAATTTTTGCTAAACGAAGTGCGCTACAACGCGCTTAAAAAGATTGACCCGGAGCACGCGGGCAAGCTTTATGAAGCAAACAAAGCCGACGCAATGAGACGCTACCGCCAGCTAAAACGGCTTGCAAATGCCGATTTCGGCGATGAGGTTGCCTCTGCGGGCGCCGCGAGCGAGAATGCTTAAGCGTTGTAGTTAGTTTTTAGAATTCCGGGTTGCAGAATTTGTGACCCAGGAATTTCGTTAAATTCCAAAAGGAAAATCCATGAAAAAAATTGGACTAATCGGCGGCATGAGTTACGAATCTACGATTACCTATTATGATGGGATCAATCGCAAAATTAACGAGCGTCTAGGCGGGCTAAGTAGCGGCGAAATCCTGCTAAGTAGCTTAAATTTCGACGAGATCGAGCGGTGTCAAAGAGATAATGAGTGGGGCAGGGCGGGCGAAATTTTAACTCGTCACGCGCGAGTTTTGCAAAGCGGCGGAGCGGATTATATTTTTCTTTGCACCAATACGATGCATAAGTGCTACGAGTCGATAAAGGCTGCTATCTCCGTACCATTCGTGCATATCGCGGACGCCACGTTAAGTGAGCTGCGAAAACGTGACGTGCAAAAAGTAGGGCTGCTCGGCACGATTTACACGATGACGCAGGATTTTTACAAACAGCGCCTAATAGATAGCGGCGTAGAGGTACTCGTGCCGAATGCGGACGAAATGGAAGCGGTAAACGAAGTAATTTTTAATGAGCTTTGCTTTGGTAAAATTTTACCACATTCCAAGAAGAAATTTTTGCAGATCATTGAAGGACTTAGGGCTCGCGGTGCGTAGGGCGTGATACTGGGCTGCACGGAGATCGGGCTGCTCGTATCGCAAGCAGATACCGCCGCGCGGCTATTTGATACTACGCAGATCCACATCGATGCGGCAGTAAGTCTAGCTTTAAGCGAATAAATATCAAATATGAGTCGGTAAAATTCCAGCTTATAATTTCAAATTTTTATATACATTATCAGTTAAATTTAATCTTTCTCTGTTATAATAACGACTATCAATCATATAAGGGGATGAAATGAACGTTTTGGTCATAGGAGCGGATGAGATTACGCCCATTAAGGCGGTTTTAAAGGACCTTGGCGCGAGTAACATCGAGCACTGGGATGCACGAAACGAAAATCGCGTAAATCGTAAGCCGATCCCGCAAGATACCGAGTGTGTCGTTATGCTTACGAGCTTTTTAAACCACAACACGATGAAAAAGATCAAAGGCGAAGTAAAAAAGCGCAAAATTCCGCTCGTATGCGCTAAAAGAAGCGTTAGCTGCGTATTTTGCGAATACTGTAAGGTTTTCAATTTAAATCAAGAATTCGGTTGCAGACCTTGCGAAGATGATTAAAATCCCAAGGAATTTAAGTAATGCCGGCAAGCCCAGGCAAGCGGTTAAAAAATCGTGCACTGCGCCGCAATCAAATGCTTACAAAGATGAAGTTGGCGAGCTAAATTCCAAGGATTTTTTAAATTCTAGCAAATTTAACGCTACTTGCTTTGCGCACGCCGAAAGCAAGAAATTTAGCGGCAAATTTAAAAAATTTTCAAGCGGTAAATCGGGCGTGCTTAATCATAATGCCTCTAAGCTGCATGCTGCAAAGAGTGCGCAAAAAGGCGGCGCAAATAGGAATTTGACAGCAAGGGCTTTTTATGACACTGGCTTCGCGCAAAAGAATTTTCTCTGCGCTAAGCGCTCGGATGAGAAATCAGCTTTATTACAAGATATTGTTGCATCAAAACGAGATATCGCGGCGCGCGAAAAACGCCAAAAAGCGGATCTGCGGCGGGATAATGAGCTTATTGATGATGAAATTTTAAATGCCGAAACTTTTAATAAAAAATTCTTTTGCGGCGAAATTTTTGGCTTTGATGCGAACGGGCGCGAGATTGCGTCAGAGGTGCTGCAGGGTTATGATGCGGCTTCGCGAGCGCGGGCGATGCTGGCTCTATATAATTTTAACGTTAATGCGGATTATAGAATTTCGTCCGCAAATTTAAAGGGCGCTTCGCAGTTTCGCGCTGCGTTTTTAAATTTTATCGCCTCCGAGCTTGGGCGCGGTGCTCTCAAAATTTACCGCTTCAAGCCCGCCGTGAAATTTTGCGCAGCGGATAACGCGATAATTTTTTCTTATCTGCGCGGCATGCCCCTGCCCGTATTTGCCGCCAAGCCCGCTTATAAGCTAACTCGCGCAATCGTGAGCCTGCGTAGTGGATTACTGCTAAATGGAGACGATGCGTTCCGCAACTTCGTATTTTGCAAAATCGCGCTTCGCAATGCAGGCGCACAGCTGCAGCTTATGGGTAAATCAGGCGAGCTCATCGTAGTTCGCAAGAGCGGCTTTAGCCTAGGCGTGGTTACGAGCTTTAAAAAAATTTTACTTCAAAATTCAGCCATTTATGATAATGGTATAAAAAAAGCGCTAGAGCTTTGCCGCGGAGCAAACCTCGATGCCGTGTATCTTGTCTATCCAAAAAATGAAAATTTTAACCGCCACGTCGAGATAAAAAGCGAATGCTTTAAGGGAAATTTCATTATGAAATTAGTACCATACAAGCTTACCGACAAAATTTATTAAAAGGATACCAAATGGTTGGAATTATTTTTGGAAGCTCGATGGGCAATACCGAGGACGCCGCGAAGCTAATCTCCGAAAAGCTAGGCATAGAAAACGAGCTAAAAAACGTTGCAGACATTGCGCCTGCAGATCTAAATAAATATACTGCGCTCATCATCGGCAGCTCTACATGGAACGACGGCGAGCTACAAGACGACTGGGCGGGCTTTGATTTCTCAGCCCTTGATGTCTCAGGCAAGACCGTCGCGATTTTTGGTATGGGCGATAGCTCAAGCTACAGCGACGCCTACTGCAACGCAATGCGTGAGCTATACGATAACTTCAAAAAAGCGGGTGCAAATATCGTAGGTGCAGTGCCTACCGACGGATATGAATTTGACGAGAGCAAGGCCGTAGTGGACGGCAAATTCGTTGGCCTCGCGCTAGACAACGACAATCAAAGCGACCTCACCGAGAGCCGCATCGAAGCGTGGGTAGCGCAGATCGCTCCATCTTTTAAATAGTCCTCCTTTAAATTTGCCGCGGAGCGTGCGCTTCGCGGCACTTTCATCTTTTTTAAAATCATTAAAGCTTAGACCTTTTTAAAATTTAGCTCTACCGACTTCGGTTAAATTTAAACAGATTGGGCTTTGAAATTTTAAAATTTTAATCTGCGCGAATGAAATTTATCCTTTAAATTTGGCTGCTCGATACTTTTGCGCTAATGTAAATACAGACCGGCTTGGAAGCACAAATAGTGCGAGTATATAAAATTTAAACCGTCGCGACGGCGGAAGAATGAAACCGAGAGTTTGCATATCGCAAGCGGATTTATAAATTTCATCGGCGTAATCGGCATACGTTCGGACCATAGCATTTGCAAATTTTATAAAAAGCTAAGCGGGAAGCAATATCGCTAAAATTTCTCTCCGCACATACGCCATTGAAATTTCTTTCTGCACGCCCGCCGTTAAAACTCTCCCCGCAGCTCTGCCGTAAAATTTCGCCGGGCATCTGATTCAAGAATTTTGTCTATCTGCGTAGCGAGCGGCTGCCGTCTGTCCGTAAAATTCAGCATAAATTTGACGCTGCAACTGCACGCGGCTGTCGCCCCAAATAAAGCCGCCGCCGTAACTGCGAGATCGCCCGCCGCTAGGAGCGAAAAACCGCAAAGCCCCATGGCGCGACAAAGCATAAATTTAAAAGAGGAATTTTGCTCTTTACGCTACTTCGTGCAAATAGCGCGGCAAGACGTAAATTTAAAATTTAGAACGCAAATTTAAGGCTTTAAAATTTACAGCCCGAGCTCTATCGCCAGATCCTTTACCGCTTTGAGATTTACCTTGCCGCTGCCGAGCACCGGGATTTGCTCCACCTTTTTCACTACGCTTGGCTGCATTATCGGCGCCAGCGCGGAGTCCTTTAGGCGGCGCGAAATTTCATCCTCGCTCGCCTCGCCCACGTAAAGCAGAGCGATCTTCTCGCCCTTTTTCTCGTCTTTTAAGTTTACGCACGAATAGATCGCGCTTTCGCCTAAAATTTCGCCCACGGCGCTCTCTACCGCGCCCAGGCTTATCATCTCGCCACCGATTTTGGCAAAGCGCGAAAGGCGGTCGGTGATAAATAAAAACCCGTCGTCGTCGATATAGCCGATGTCGCCGCTTTTGTAGTAGCGCACGCCGTCCATCTGCGCGATCGCCTCAGCGGTTTTTGCCGGCTCATCGTAGTACTCCTTCATAACCTGATGTCCGCCGATTAAGATAAGCCCCTCCTGGCCGTTTGGCAGCGGCTGTAGCGAGGCGGGATCGGTGATCTTTATGACCGTGCCCGCAAGCGGTAAGCCGACGCTCTTTTCGCGGTTGAAGTGAAGCTCTTTGAAAAAATCGGGCTCGAGGACGTTCGGCGTATTTACGCTCACCACCGGCGCAGTCTCGGTCGTGCCGTAGCCCTCGTAAATTTCGATGCCGAATTTTATCTTAAATTCCTTGCGGACGTTTTCGTTTAGCTTCTCCGCGCCCGCAATTGCTAGGCGAATGCTTCCCAACATTAGAGGATTGAGCCTTTTATTTTTGGTGTAGAGCCTAAAAAACGTCGACGTGCCGAACATTATCGTAGCGCCGTATTTTGCGCTCATCTTGCCGACGCTAAAGGCGTCCGTAGGATCGGGCACGTGGATGCTTAAGATTCCGTCGTTTAGCGGAAAGAGCGTCGTTACGGTAAGCCCGAAGCAGTGAAAGATCGGTAGCGACGCTAAAATCGCATCGTGCTCGGTGGCGTTTATGAGCTCCGAAATTTGACGGACGTTCGCCATTATATTTTTATGCGTCAAAACCACGCCTTTGGGCTTCCCCTCGCTGCCGCTGCTAAATAAAATGGTTGCTACGTCATCTATCGCATGCGGCTTAAAATACAGCGCGCGAAATAAAATTTTAGGCATTAGCAGCGATTTTAGCGCGCAGGCTATGCGCTCGTTTTTAGAGACGCCCTCGCTTAGATCCTCAAGGTACACGAGCCGATCGCCGATCGAGCTTTCCAGCTCAAAGCCCTTTGATTTGAGCTTTTCTGCGAATTTGCGCGAGCTGATGATCGTGCGGATGTTTGCTTTATCCGCGCAGTAGATTAAATTTTCTTCGCTTAGGGTGTAGTTTAAATTTACGCTCGTTTTGCCCATCGCAAAAAGCGTTAAATTTACGGCGCTTGCGATGACCGAGCTAGGCAAAATGATACCGACGTTTTCCTCGCTGCTTATGCGACTCTTTAACCTTTTGCGAAGTATCAAAACGGCGCTCATCATCGCTAAATTTGTGAAGCTCACTCCCGTACTATCGACCGCCACGCGCTTAAAAGGCGATCTTTTGGCTTGATTTAGCCAGTTGTAAGCAAGCGGCTTTAGGCTTGTGAGATATTTGCCCCAGCTGAAAAACGACAGCTCCGTTACTGCCCGCTTTACCTCGTGCGCCTTGGAATTTGCCTCGATCGGCGCGCCGAAGCTTACGCGAAGTGCATTTTTGCCGCTTTGCGAGATCGTTCTTTTATAATGCTCGCTGGCGCGCGAAAATGTCGATCCCCAAAGCCCCCTGATATAAAAAGGCACGATTACGGAGTTCGTATCGTGCGCGGCTAGCTCAAATCCGCCCTGAAACTCGTCTATGCGGCCGTTGTAGCTGATATGACCCTCGGGGAAGAGCCCGACCACTTCGCCAGCATTTAGCGCCTCGCGAATGCTTTCGATCGCGCTTTTGCTCACGCCCGCTCCGATCGGAATGACGCGGAAAATTTTAAAAAACCACTTCAAATACCACAGATCATAGTAGCTGCGATGCATCACGAAGCGCACCCCGCGCGGGCAGGCAAGCTGTACCACCGCCCAATCGATCCAGCTGATATGGTTGCCTAAAAGCAGCACGCCGCCTTTTTGCGGGATGTTTTCGATGCCGTCTACGTGGACTTGGTAGCCGAATTTCATAAACGGAATGAGTAAAATTCTAACGGAAAGCTGCGGCAGATATTTCGCGCCGAAGATCCCGCATATGAGCACGCACAGTGCTGCCATAACGAAAATTTCGCCGCTGGCGACCGCAAAATGCACCAAGATGATGGCGATGAGCAAAAACAGCACCATAAAGATATTTTGGATGAAATTTGAGCCCGCAAGCACCCGCCCCATGCGCTCATCAGCGGTGAAAAACTGAATGACGGCGTTGAGCGGCACGATGAAAATTCCTCCGCTAAACCCGAAGAAAAACGACGCCGTGCCGAGCCAAAATACCGAGTGCGCGTTGGCTAGCACCATTAGCGCGAGCGCAAGACCAAATGCGCCGAACGGCACGATACCGAGCTCGATATGTTTTTTGCAGTAGCTACCAGCAAAGATCGAGCCTAATGCAATTCCAATCGCGCTAAGAGCTAAGATCACCTGGATCACCATTACGTTGTCGCTGCCGCTAAGGCTCTTGTAGTGAGCCGGGAAGGTCGCTATCACGAGCTGCGAGACCGCCCAAAACATCGAAAGTCCCAGCGTACAGAGCAGGACGTTTTTGTCTTTTAGCACAAAATTTAAATTTTGCCTTAGATAGCGAAGCTTAAGATAGTCGTCTTTATTAAATTCCGCCTGCGGCTGCGCGGCGTCGAAGAATGGAATTTTATACGAGTAGTATGTTTCAAGCGCGGAGCCTGCGACTAAAAATATGCCGATGAACCAAACCGAGCTCATCAGCTCGCCCGCGTCGCTGCTGCGAACTGCAAACAGCTCGAAAATCACCGAAAAAACAAGAGATGAAAGCAGAATTGCGATGATGGTAAGAGCCTGCACGAGGCCGTTTGCCGCGCCTAAATTTTTCGCGCCGACGATCTTTTTAATCAGGCCGTATTTGGCGGGCGAATAGATCGCGCTTTGTGCCGCAAGCAGGATCGTCATGAAAAATGCGAAATAAAACCACCCGCACGCATAACCTAGCGTAATTAGCGCGGTAAGCGCGACGCCGAGTTTCGCGCAGATCCGCGTAATGCGGGTGCGCGAGAATTTGTCGTTGAGATAGCCGCTGGCGCTAAAAAGAAATACGTAAGGCAGTAAAATCAGCAAATTTACAAGCGAGGTAAGGGCGATGAGAGCGCCCGAATCGGCGCTTTTGACAAGGACGTTTTGAATCGTGATCTTATGGCCCAGATCGACGCTTGCGTTGATAAACATAATCGCCAAAAACGGCAAAAATCCGTTGATTTTTAATAAAGATTTCAAGCTATCTCCTTTAAAAACGGGATTTTATCTCACGGAAGTTAACGGACGCAAATTTAAGGCGGCTTCGCTACAATTACGCAAAAATTAAAGGAAAAATATGAAAGTACGTATCACCAATCGCGACGTCGATAATCTCAATAAATTTATGCTGCTTTACAGCAAAAAGGCGCGCAAGCAGCGCCTAGTCAGCACCTACGCCATACCATTTGAGTTTTTGCTCGTTGGCATCATCATCGACGGGCTTTTAAAAACGGCGCCGATTGCGAGCGTGGCGTCGGTTATTTTGGGTGCGGCGTGGCTGATTTTTTATCCGAAATTTTACCGCCGCATGCTAAGAAAACATCTCTCTGCCGCTAAGCTCGCGCAAGACTCGAGCACGGAGATGAGCTTCGTCGCGGACGGCGAGACGATCTCGTTTTCAAAAGGCGAGCCGCGCGCAAGCGAGAAATTTGCCGCGCGTTCGCTAAATCGAATCGCTGCGGGTGGGGAGAATTTTTTCTTGGCGTTTGATCGCGGCTTTCACATCGTCCTTCCCAAAAATGCCGAGACGGACGCTGCGGTACAGCATCTTGCGGATCTGCGCGGGCTGCAGATCGAACCTGTGGATATGGACGTTGAAATTTAAAGCTTTGCTTTTAAATTTACGGCTCGTAAAATTCGCGATATAAATTTAAAATTCTAGAATTTCGCTATGTAAAATTCTATCTTTGGAATTTACTCGCGGCAATGTTTTCTCTTAAGGGGGATGGGCTCTACTTACTCTGTGCTTCGCTTGCGCTCGCAAGAAACTCCGCCAGGCTAAGAGCCTTGCGTCGCTACGCCCGTTTTACAAAGAGCCCCCTTAAATTCCTAACCTCTGGCATGCTCAGGGGGGCGACTCCGTCCGCGTTAAAATTTAATATGACTTGGATTACTACATGAGGAATTTTACTCATGTTTGTTTCATTAGAATTAAACTCAGGCGCAGCCTGCACCGCTTAAAGCGTCGTCGGGGGATGGGTGGGCTTGGGGCGGGAAGGGGAGCGACCTCGCAATTGGGGCCTCCTTCCCGCCCCAAGAGAAACATATCGCGGGCTAAAATTTAAACGGAATTTCATTTTGTAATAAATTTAAAATTTCTCTATGTAGAATTTGCCTCTAGAATTTGGGGCGTGGCAGCGTTTTCTCTTAAGAGGGAAGGGGCGCTACTTGCGAGGCGCTCCCCTTCCCCCTTAAAATCCCCCAACCCCTGGCACGCTCAAAGGGCGAGCTACGCTCGCGCTAATTTTAAACTGCGGTTGGCGGCAAATTTTGGCTAAAATTCTGCATTCAGCTTGCCGTTACGCCTCGCGCATCTCTTCTGCAAGGCGCTTTTTGTAGGCGCGTTTGAAATAAAACGCCCAAATTAGCGGAAATATTATCTCCAGCCCTTTCCAAAATGCAAACCCGCCATACTCTCCAGGAATGGTAAAAAAACCTATCCAAACTGCATAGTAAGCAGCCACATAGCTTATCCCAAATATAAGACCCCAAATTAGTACTTCGGAGCCGGTCGTAACGATCCAGATCGCAATCAAATAGATTAAAGCGCTTGCTAGCGCAGTCGGGAAAAACCAATTTAGAACGCCTAATTTTTGGTGATTTATATCCGCGCTAAGATATCCCGCCACGCAAGCAATGATACACAGAGCGCATAAGATAATGCGCAGCACGGCTAAATAGCGTAGCTCACGGGGTTGTATCGCGCCTTCATAGTTGCTGTTTTCGCAGCTACTACTTTGGCTGTTTTTGCCGTTGCGTCCCGCAACATAGACAAGATGCGCGCCTAACCCTACGAAGCAGGCGCATTGAATAAAGTCCATAAATATGAAACTGCCGAGCGTCTCTCCGTACCTACCTATTAGCCTAGGCCACGAAATTTTCACTATGCAAAACGTCGCCGCAAGCAGAATCGGGTGCAGCGCGAGCCTGCCGCTCCTTAAATCAGAGAGTAAATTTTTAAAATATCCCATGCTTTCCCCTTAAAATTCAGCGGAATTTTAAAATCCCGAAAGAACTCCGCGCATAGTCTGTGAGTAGAATTTTATAATTATTCTAATGCGGAATTCTACTACTAAATTTAGAATTTTGCAGCGAGGAATTTTAAAATCAAAGTATGTAACGCAAGCCGTTAAATGAAAATGCTCGGACGCAGTCCGTATCGCTAGCGTCGTAGGGGACGGGTGGGGTTTGTGGGCGAGCAGAGCAATGCGGTGCTACGGAGGCGGCGTCCTGCGAGAAGTATGACCTCGCAATCGGAGCCCCTTCTCGCCCCAAGAGAAACAGAAATCACGACACAAATTTCGCAAGCCGTGAATTTGGGGATGAAATTTTATTTTGTAAGTTTCTATAAAATTCCATGGATATAGCTTAGCGTCTGGGTGCATTATGCGCGATATTCGTAAGGGGGCAGCGCTCGGAGTTAGCGGGGCGCCCCCTTACCAACCCCCAGCTGCGCGACGCTAGCGGTGCGGACTGCGTCCGCGTTAAATTTAAATTACGGCTTTCGCCACATAAATTTGAGTTAAATTTCTGCGCTTTATTTTAACGTCGTATTTTGAAGCTCCGATAAAATTTTAAAGCAGAATTTTAAGAAAATTTAACGGCAAAATTTTACTAGCTTCTTATGTTTCAAGGCGCGGTTCGGAGCTGAAATTTTAAAGCCACTTTGCTCGTTCATTGCTAGGGTCCGTTTTGTTGCCGATCGCTTCGTAGCGCGAGTAGTAAAACTCCACAAACTCCCTCACCTGCGCCTCGCACGGCAGATACACGCCGCCGCTAAGCTCCGCAAAGCGCGATAAAAATTCCGTCGCGTCCTTTTTGTCGCAATAAAGCCGCGCCAGCTCCTCGTAGTTTTGCAAGCACGCGGCTTTGAAGCTCTCATAGCCTGCGCGGTCAAATTTAACCGTCAGCCGCATGCCGTCAAATTTCAAAACGCCCGATGCGAAAAGCAAGCTCAGATGTATCAGAGCTTCGCAGTAGTAGGGCTTGAGCTCCTCCACTCGCTGCCACGCGATGAGCCCCACCGCGCGGCGGATCAGCTCGTCCAGCACCGGTAGGCAAAACTCCTCCTCTTCGTGGAAAAAGAAGTTCACGAGCCCGCCGGTGGTCGCCTTGTACTCCTCGATGAGCTTAAAAAGCCCCGAGCGGTTCATGCGCGCCTCGGTGTCCGCGTCGATGAAAAATATATGCCCGAACTCATGCCCGATCGTCGATATTTCGTAGACGCGGCGCCAAATTTGTGGCTTTTTAAATAAAATTTCGCGTCCAAAATTTAAATACTCAAGGTCGAAAATTTCGCCGCTTAGCCGCATAAAAGGTCTAGCCTTGGCGCTTTCATAGACGAAATTTACGAAGGCGAAAATTTTCTTGCCGCAGTTGGTGCTTACGAATTCGTCGTTGGGCACGACCTGTGCCGAAAAAAGTCCGTTGAGATCGGCGCCGTAGTAGATCAGCGGCGCGCAAACGTAAAGCTGGGTTTTGGCGATGTTTGAGAGCACGAGCGAGTGCATGACGGCATTGTTTGCACCGATTTTTTCATACGCGCGCTCAAAGCTCTCGCTTACGCGCGCTTTAAATTCCTCCGCGCTGAACTCATACGCGCCTGCAAGTCTGACATCCCATTCTAGCGCGACTGCGTGCGTGTAGGCGTCCTCGTAGTATTCAAGCGGATGCCCGATTTGAAGTGGCGTTTTTATATCCATCCACGCGATCTCCGCATCCCGCCACGCGCCGATTGCCGCGCTAGTGTCTCTCTCGCAAAAGGCCTGCTTGAGCTTGGATAGATACGCGACGTAAGCTAGCTCGCTCTCATCTTCTGCAAGCGTCACCAAACGCTCCAAAAGATCGCCAAATTCGCTTTGCAGCTTTGCCGTCTCATCCGCAAAGACCACGGCATAAGGTACCATTTGGGATTTGCCGTTACGCTGCACTATCGCGCCGTAGCAGCGCTCGCAGATCTCGCCGTGAGGCGTGCGCATAAACAGCTCCTCTTGCAGCAAAAATTCCTTCGCCTGCGCAAGCGAGCTAAATTCCTTTTCCCAGCGCTTGTTCGTGCTTTCGATGATCAGGGCTTGCCAGCTTTTTTGCATATCGCTTAGCACGAGCCCGATGCGGTGGATGCCCTTTAAAAGCTCCAGATAAAACGGCTGCAAAATCCCCTGCGCGCCCGCCTCGGCGATGAGCGCTTCGTGCATGCCTTCGTGTATTTCGCGCGTGAAATCATACATTTTACTCTTTAGCTCGCGCTGCCGCGCCTCATCGTAGCCCAAGCGGCGGAATTCTTGCAGCAGTGGATCCTCTTTGAGATCGACGATTCGGCGCAGCACGGCGATGCGCGCGGTATCGCCAGACTCAAAGCCGCAAATTTCTAGTCCGCGCGCGATCAGCTCGGCGTGCGGCTCGTCGTAGAGGGCGTTTAGTCGTGCCTTAGCGCTCGCCGCCATCTCGCTAAGTTTTACAAAATCGTTCATCGCGTATCCTTTTTGCCGTTTTATCGTCTTTTTACGAGCGGAATGTGTCTGCTTCGAGAGTAAAATTCCATCCTCGCATCCGCTTAAAATTTTAAAATTTCGGCATAGATTTTTGCCGATTGTATCGAAAAAGTGTTAAATTTGCGCGGTTAAAATGCGAGATTTTTAAATTTAAGGAGTAAAAATGAGCGATTTAAACTTAGACGATTTCGGCGAGCCGCGCATCAAGGTCGTAGCGCTGCCTAAGGATACGAATAGCTCGGGCAATATTTTCGGCGGCTGGATACTAGCGCAGATCGATTTAGCGGGCGCGACGGCGGCGCGCGAGATAGCACCCGAGCGGGTCGTGACGATCTCGATGCAGGAGGTAACTTTCAAGCAGCCCGTATTTATCGGAGATGTCATCAGCTGCTACGCAAAAGTCCTAAGCGTGGGAAATACCTCTATCCGCGTGCAGATCGAGGTCGCAGCGCTGCGGCTGGGCGAGGATGGATTTCGCGAGTGCTTGCACGTAACCAGCGCAATCGCAACCTACGTAAGCGTGACCAAATCAGGTCAGAAAAAGCCGATCAGCGCGGAGATCAAGCGGCTGCATGGATTTTAAAATTTTTCAGATTTTAGTTTTAGCTCAAGGAATTTTAGCGTCAAGCTTATAACGCGAAAATTCTTATGTGGGATAAGCTTAGTACACAGAATTTACTGCGTAAATTTTTACAATTTTAAGCGCGGAATTTTGCTGTGCAGTATTTTGGCGGAAAATCTCGCAGATAGAATTTTAGAATTTTAGAATTTTAGAATTTTAGAATTTTAGAATTTTAGAATT